>JABSOM010000006.1 GCA_013215945.1 Campylobacteraceae bacterium | reverse complement strand
TCTTCTATAAATGAAAATACTTCTGCATCTGCTTCTTGTAGTGTTTTGCTTGTTATGTAACTCATGGGTGAAATCCTTTTTAATATAATGAAATCTTTTTGTGAATAATTGTAATACATAATATAGGAATAAAACTATCAAATAAAGTTTTGTATTAATTATATTTTTGTATTTTGTGCAGTATAACAAAAAAATGAAGAAGGAACAATCCAGATATTGCTATTGTTTATCTTCAGGAAAAAATTAAGGCTTGTTTTGTTATACCGATTTTAATTGTAGTAAGGCTATACCTAAAGCAATAAAGATGCCCCCAGTAACTCTATGGAACCATGCCATTTTTCTTTCGTTATTGAATAAATGTTTTGCTTTTTTAGCCATGTAACCATAAGCAAATAAAGAAATAAAAGAAAAAAACATAAAAATACCTGTCATGACAAAAAACTGAGGCAAAATTTCACTTTGTAAATTTAAAAACTGAGGAAACAAAGCAATAAAAAATATTATAGGTTTGGGATTAGTAATTGCTAAAATAAAGGCTTCCAAAAAATAATGCAAAGAAGAATGTTCTTTTTTGTCTTTTTTATCTTCTTTTATAATTTTACTTTTTTTGGCATTTCTAAATTGTTTTACTCCTAAATACAGTAAGTATAAAGCACCAACAATTTTAACACCCATAAATAAAGACGAAGAAGTTGCTAAAATTACCCCTAATCCAGAAATAGAAACAGCTGATAAAATAAATAAAGCACAAATATTAGCAAAAGAAGAAATACTTAGGACTTTTAAATCATAAGTCATACCATTATGTAAAGCTAAAAAAACAGCAGGGCCTGGACTAATGACATAAAAAAACGAAACAAAAGCGTAGGTGATTAAAACTTCAATATTCATGTAAAAATCTTTTTTTGTTTAGTATAGCAAAAGATTAATTATTGCTTACTTTCTTCTTTGATATTAAATTCTTTAATCATTGTTGTTGCTAAGATTTGTAGGTTTCTTTTATGTGCAGCTGAAGAGAGATTTTTTTGAATATTGAGAATATTCTTATGAAATTTTTCAAAGAATTTAAGAATATCCTTCGTTTTTTCAGTATCGTTGTTAATTAGAGCACCTGCATTTATCATATCTAATACAAGAACCCGTTTTCCCATAAATGCAGCATAATTAATGGGTCTTACTCCAAAACTATCTGTTATATTAATAATTTCATTATTGTAGGAATGAATGAGTTTAAAGTAGCGTGAATTGTCTTTCCAAATACATTGATGAATAATACTTCGGCCTTTTTTATCAATAGCAAAAAAATTAGGTTTCGCTTCAAGTAATAATTTAACGGTATATTCACAGGATCTAGTAACTGCTTTATGTAAAGCGGTATCTCCAATATTGTCTTTTTCATTGATATTAACACCTAAGTTAAAGAGATTCTGAAGTGTTTCTAGATATTCATCTCTGTTTTTGATACCACTTTTTAGGTCAAGTTCTAAAAGATTAAAAATTATATTTCTGCCTTCTTTATCTTTTGCATTTATATTTTGTTCATTGTCTCTAAAAATTTTAAATAAAGAATAATTAAAATGCATAAGAGTATCAAAAAATAAAGGTTTTCCTAAAGAGTTTTTTTGATTTAAATCTACTTTTGAAGCAGATAATATTTCTAATAAAACAGTAAAATACTCTCCATTATCATGCAGCTGATTTTCTAATTCTTTGGTGATTTTTTTATTATTTTGTACATGAAGAATGATATCAATTAGTATTTCAATAATACTCTTGCCCTCTTTATTTACAATATTAGGATTGGCCATTTTGTTTAAATACATTTTTATTAATTCCAGATTATTTAAACCTTTATAGATTAAAGAAAATAAAACACTTTCTCCCTTAATATTTTGATGATTAATATCTATTTTTCTACTGGATATAAATAATTCAATTAAGTCTTTATTTTCACTTCTTGTTGCTTTAAAAAAAGCAGTTTCATTTTGGTCGTCTAAAGCATCAATTTTTACACCTTTTGCAATAAGTTTTTTAATCATTTCTAAATGGGAAGCTCTGGTACTTGTATCTTCAATATTGGTATTTAAAAAATGGTTAATTGATTCCATTAAAATGGTGGAGTTTTGTGCAGATCTTGAGTTTATATTACAGCCAAGTGAAACAGCTTTTTCTAAAATATTTGCATTCTGAATGCCTTTTGAAACAGCATAAAATAAAAAATTCTTTCCTTTTTTATCTTGAATGGTTGGATCCATTCCTAAATCCATTAATAAAATAGCCAATTCATTGTTTTTTAAGATTATTTCTTTATGTAAAACAGTATTTCCATCATTGTTTTTTTGATTAATATTAAGATTCTTTAATTTTGTAATTTTAATTATTGTATCAATGTCACCATTCGCAAGGGCATCAAATATAAGATTATGACCATAAGTATCACAGTTATTTATATCTTTTGTTTTTTCAATTAAAAAATCGACAAGTCTGTTTTTTGCAGAAAGTACGGTATCTTGCAATACATTTCTTTTGTAAATATTAAGATGATTGACATTTGCACCATGTTCAATAAGCGTATTTAACAAGGAGATATTATTGGCATGTATTGCATAAAAAAGAACAGTGCAACCTTCTTTATTGGTAATATTGGTTGAGGCTCCCTTTTTTAGTAACCACTGTATTGAATCTTTTAAGCCCTTTTTAGAACAAAGATGCAAAAAACTTTCTTCTTGCTCATTTAAATAATCAATATTTATAGTTTTGTTAAAAATTTCATCAAGTTTTTCTATATTAAAAAGAGGTTTGAGTAATTCATTTAATAAATCAATTTCCGTATATGTTTTTTTATTTAAAAACTTTTTAATCATTATCCCTCTTTATGTAATAATATTGAATTATATTATTATTATTCACCTAAATAACTAATAAATGGTAAATAAAAAACAAAAAGATTGATAATTATTATTGAATATCTTTTATTTGTAGGGCTATACAATATTTTTGCAAAAGTATTTTTCATTTTATATGGCTATAATACAAAAAATAAAGCTCATTATAAAGGAATAAATACGTGGACAGTCTTGAAATTTTTATCCATTCATGGATGCGTTGGTTAGTATGTTTTGGAGTTATTGCCAATTTAGCATTGGCATATTATGGATATTTTGCAAATAAACGTTTTACTTTGTTTAATAAAATATTCTCACATGTTTCAGTTGCATTTGTACATATACAGTTTATCTCAGGCCTTATTCTATATTATAACAGTGAAATCACTTCTATGTTTTTTGCAGATATGAAAGGCTCAATGAGTAATTTAGAAGTAAGATATTTTTCTATTGAACACTCATTGTTAATGCTTATTGCTGTTGTTTTAATAACAGTAGGTTCGTTTAAAGCAAAAAGAATCCAAGGGGATAAAAATAAATTCAAAACACTAATGATTTATTTTACCTTGGCCTGTATCTTGATACTTGTTGCAATTCCTTGGGAATTTAGTCCTTATGTTCAAAGACCCTTGTTCTCCTCATAGTATCTTATAATTAAGTAGGTAAAAAAGCTTACTTGATTATGTGTAAAAGGATATGAAATATTTATTTTTCATATGATGACTTAGTATAAAACAGCTTTATTCTAAAATTAAATATTAGTGCTGTAAAAGAATAATAGCTTCTGAAGTCTCTTTTGCTGCTTTAATTAACATAGGAAGAACATTTTTTTCAATGTCTTGGGTATTTTTATAACTCATATGAGAGCCAATATTCATAGCCCCTATTAATTTATTCTCTCTTCCATAAATAGGAACAGCAATAGATAATAAACCATCTTCTAGTTCTTCTTCTACCATTTGATAAGGATTATTCCTGTCTTTTCTTATTTTTGCTAATAATACTTTGGGGTCAATAATGCTTTTTTGGGTATGTTTAACAAAAACGGAATCTTTTATATATTTATTTAGACTTTCATCATCCATATGTGCCATGAATAATCTTCCTGTTGAGGTATAAAGTGCTGGTAATCTAGTCCCTACGTGAATTCCTTCATTTAAAATTCTAGTAGCAGGAATTCTCATTATACAAATAATATTAGAATCATCCAAAATAGAGATTGAACAAGATAATTTGCAGGCATCTACTACATGTTTCATATTTTTATGTGCTAAGTCTGTCCATGGTAAAGATGCAAAATAACTATAACCTAAATCTATAATTTTAGGAGTTAGAGAAAAAAATGTTCCATCTTGATGTACATAACCTAAAGACTCTAATGTTAATAATAAACGTCTGGCACTGGCTCTTGTAATATCAACTTTTTTTGCAACATCAGATAGAGTCATGCTTGTATTCTCATAACTAAAGGCTTTAATTACATTAAGTCCTTTAATAAACGCAGTGACAATATCTTTATTTTCAGTTTCATTTTTCATAGTTTCCAACTTTAACATTTAATTTTTTTCTTTTGCAATTAAGACTCCACCACTAATTATTGTAATAATACCAATAAAACCCAATATATTAGGTAAAGAATCTCCTAAAATAAGCCCAATAAGTAAAGAAAAGATAATAACTGAGTATCCTGCTGCTGCTACAAGCCCCGCTTTACTTGCTCCATATGCTTTTGTCATATAAATTTGGCCTAATGAAGCAGTGATTCCAATTCCTAATAAATATATCCATTGATTAGGAGTGGGAAGAATAAATTCTCCCATCATAAAAAAGAAGATATCACTTTTATAATAAGGAGAAATACCCATGGCTAAAAAAGGAATAATAACTCCCATAGCCATAAAACTTAATACAATGCTTCTTGTATCATAATATTTTTTGAGTTCTCTTATACTTGTAAATGCTAATGCAGCACAAACAGCATTCAAAAGCCCAAAAAGATGAGTCTTTTCAAAAAATAACCCCTCTGGTTGCATTACGAATAACATACCAATAAAACCTATAAAAATAGCCAACCATCCCTTTTTCCCAATTTTTTCTCTTAAAAACCATAGTGCAAAGATAGCCGTAAATATAGGTGACATCCTAGAATAAGTGATGGCCTCAACTAAGGAGATATTAGCAAGGTTGTAGAAAAAAGAAAGCATAGCCAATAAACCAATAGCTGCTCTGAAAAACAAAAGCCATGGTTTTCCACCTACTTGTTTAAGAGGTTTTTTTAAAAAAGTTAAACTTATTAAAAAAACACCAATAATATTTCTAAAAAAAACTATTTCAATACTTGGCATAGAGGAAGCAAGTACTTTGGCAAAAGCGCCCATTAAAGCAAGGCATACAGCAGAAATAAGCATGTATAATACACCTTGATTGATATTTTTTAGCAATATTTATCTCCTCTTAGCTTTTTTGTAAGTATAGGTAAAACAAGCTTTTAAAAACTTATTTCAAATCCTCATAAGGAAGACCTACATATTGTTCTGCAATTACTTGTTTTCCCGCATCTGAATTAAGAAAATATTTAAGTTCAGATTCTTCCATTTTTTTGTCAAAAGCATCTTTATTTTCATCGAAATTATGCAATAAGTCTGTCATCCACCAAGAAAATCTAACTCCATTCCAAATTCTTCGAAGCGCTATTGCTGAATATTGTTCTATGCATTTTTTATCCCCTTCTTTATAGACTCTTGTCAATATCTTATATAAGGTAGATACATCAGAAGCAGCTAGATTCAGACCTTTTGCTCCTGTAGGAGGTACTATATGTCCAGCATCACCTAATAAAAAAAGATTTCCATATTGTAAGGGTTCACAAATAAAAGAACGCGTAGGCACTATGCTTTTTTCAATACTAGGGCCTTTTACTAAATTCTTTCTTGCACTTTTTGGCATCCTTTTTTCGAACTCTTCCCAAAAAGCATCATCACTCCAGTCTTCAATTTTATCATCAAGTGGAACTTGTATATAATATCTTGATCTTGTTTTTGATCTCATAGAAGCTAGGGCAAAACCTCTATCATTTTTAGCATAAATTAGATGTGTGTTAATTGGTTTTACATCAGCCATTAAACCTAACCAACCAAAAGGATAAACTTTTTCGTATTCTGTTTTAACATCATTGGGAATGCTTTTTCTAGAAATTCCATGGAAACCATCACAACCAGCAATATAATCACACGCTAGGGTGAATTCTTTTCCATCTTTTGTATAGGTAATATAAGGAGCATCTGTTTTAACATCGTGCGGTTGTACCTTACTTGCTTCATAAACAGTTTCTAGGCCTTTTTCTTCTCTTACTTTCATCATATCTTTCGTAATATCAACTTGTCCATATACAATAACGCTTTCACCGGTTAATTCTTTTAATTTAAGTTCTATTCTTTCATCATTAAAAGCAAATTCAACACTGTCGTGAACTTCACCTTCTTCATCCATTCTTTTAGAAGCACCTGCTTCTCTAACCAATTTAGCAAAACCTTGTTCCAAAACACCTGCTCTAATTCTTCCTAAAACATAATCTCCTGTAACACGTTCTAAAATGATATTATCTATTCCTTGTTTATCTAGTAATAAACCCAATAACAAACCAGAAGGACCAGCTCCTATAATAGCAACTTGTGTTTTTTTATTTTCCATTATTTTCTCCTAAATATTTGCTTATGTATCCCAATTTGGGTCAATTCTTTTCATCATTCTGTAATATGCTGGCCATTCAGGAAGTCTAACTTCAGCGCCCGCTTGTGCTTCTCCACTTTCAAATTGATGCCGTGTTTTAATCATGGCTTCTTTTGAGGCTTGAATAATTTCTTCTCCCGTACTCATGGCTTTTATTTGTACCATACAGCCTTGAATTAATTGGTACATTCTCACAAATGCCCATGCCACACTAGCACCTGTTGTTATTACTCCATGATTATGAAGCATTAAACTATGATTAGTTGTACCCATCGCTCCTACAAGACGGTCTTGTTCACTTTCATCTAAAACAATACCTTCAAACTTGTGGTATCCAATTCTTTCATGAAATTGATAGGCTTCTTGCATTAAAGGAATAAAACCACATTTTAATGCAGATACAGCTTGGGTATCTGGATTATGCGTGTGCATAACACAATTTAAATCGTGCCTTGCTTTATGAATTGCGGAATGAATAACAAAACCTGCTTTATTTACAGGATAAGGACTGTCATCAACTTTATTGCCATCTAAATCTATTTTTACTAAATTAGAAGGTTTGATTTCGCTGTACATTAAACCAAAAGCATTGATTAAAATATGATCAGTACCTGGAATTCTTAATGAAATATGATTATAAACCTGGGTAGTCCATCCATAATAATCTACCAAACGATAAGCAAGTGCTAAATCTACTCTTGCTTTCCATTCTATATCACTATAAGTTTTAGAATCTAGTTTTTTATTAAATAAATCTTCCATTCTTCTTCCTTACTGTGGTTTTTCGCCAAGAACCGTAGCCCTATACATTTCACGTCTATAACCTTCATAATCATTAAAAGCTTGATGTAAACAAATTCTATTGTCCCACATAATAAATGTTTTGCTCTGCCATCTTAATCTACAGGTAAAAGATTCTTGTGTAATGAATTTTGCCAAGAAATTAATAATTGGCATAGCTTCATCTTCGCTCATTCCTTCAATGCCATTAGCATATGTACCATCAACATAAAGAGATTTTTCTCCTGTTACTGGGTGGGTTCTTATTATAGGATGGTAAGAACCTTTAATCATTTGTTGGGTATCAACATCTAATTCAATATTTCCAAGTTTTGTGATTTCACTACCTTGTTTGGCTGCTTTTTCAGCTTGCATAGCAGAAACTACTTTTTTTGCACTCATCCAAACTTTTAAAGGAGCTAACATTTTTTGCATAGCAGGTGTTAAACTATTGTAGGCTAATACTGTATTCGTGAACATAGTATCTCCTCCATAAGGAGGCATGTCTTTTCCATAATTTAAAGCAATAGAAGGTGGACGTTGTAAAAAAGCAGAATCGGTGTGCCATCCTGAACCAAATACCATTTTTGTTGTAGTTGTTGCTTCTTTTATAACAGGCTGAATGTTTTCATGTCCTACAACACCTTTTGTATATGCATCTGTTCCAAATTCACCAAGTCTTAGTGTTAAATTTTCATGATCAGTAAAAGAAATATCTTGTTCTCTAAAAAATATTAATTTATGTCTATAAAGCGCATTTTCAATTTCTGTAAAAGCTTCATCACTAACATTACTTAAATCTACGCCTCTTATTTCCGCACCCATTGCAGCTGCTAAAGGAAGAGCTGTTATATGTTTATACTCTCTTGGGCTATTATCAAAAAGCCCTGTTGGATGTACAATATTACTCATTTTTTTCTCCTAAAAATTAATTTCTAAATGACAAGTTAAATTCCTTACCAAAACATTTACTTAAAACGTAAAAAACAGTTTAAATTCACTATTTTTATTTATCCTGCCATCATGCGCGGTACTATTAAAACAAGCCACGGAGCCATTAATAAAATAGCAATTCTAATAATTTCTACACCAAAAAAGGGCATTACACCTTTAAAGGTTTCTATCATTGGAACATCAGTTGCTATTTTAGAAATTATAAATACATTTAATCCAACGGGTGGAGTTATTAGTCCTAACTCAATTACTATAAGTGACAAAATCCCAAACCATATTTTTAACTCGTCTAAATTCATTCCAAAAGCAGAAGAAGAAGCAGTAACATACTCTCCTCCATTAATATTTATTAACACAGGCCATATAAAAGGAATAACAACTAAAATCATTGCCATTGAATCCATAAAGAAACCAAGAATAATAAATATAACTAAAATTCCAATTAATACTAACCAAGGACTAACTTGAATAGTCATCGCCCATTCTGCTATGCCTTGGGGTAAACCTGAACGTGAAAAGAAACCTTTTAAAACTTCAGCTCCAAATAAAATAAAATATAACATAGCACTTGTTGTTGCAGTCTCAACTAAAGAATCTTTTAATCTAACAAAAGTTAAACCTTCACCTTTACCATTTTTCACTCTTAAAAATAATCCATAAACACCTATAATAAATACTCCAGCAGCAGCTGCTGGGGTTGGTGTAAAGAGACCAAGACCAAGTCCTAAAATAATTGAACCAAAGGTTACAACTACAGGAATTAAACGTAAAAGAGCTGTATTTCTTTCCTCTTTTGTAAGTTTTGGCCCTAAAGGTGCTAATTCTGGTTTTAATTTCACTTGAATCATAATTACTAGAATAAAAAATGAAACGGCAATAGCAGCTGGTAAAATTGCAGCTTGAAACATCTCTATAATTGAAGCTTCAACTACAATTGCATATAAAATTAAAGCGACTGAAGGAGGAATTAAAATACCTAAGGTTCCTCCTGCTGCTAATGTCCCTGTTGCTAACCTTGGGGAATAACCAAGTTTCTTAAGCTCAGGATAAGCAATTTTTCCCATAGTAGAAGCAGTTGCTAAAGATGATCCAGAGACGGCTCCAAAGCCAGCACAAGAACCAATAGCTGTTATACAAAGTCCCCCACGAAAGCGTCCCAAAATTGCATTCATTCCTACAAAAAGATCTTGCGCTAGTTTTGTCTGAGATGCCAAAGCACCCATTAAAATAAATAAAGGTATTACTGAAAGTTCATAAGAAGCTAAGTTCTCCCATAAAAGACTTTTATATTGTAAAATATAAGGTTCAAATCTAATATATGATACGGATAAGGACAGGGCAAAGGTTCCTGTAATTCCTACAAATATCATGGCAAAAGCAACTCTTGCTTTAAGTATTAATAAAATAAAAAACAGTATGATTCCTGCAAGTCCAATGAGTTCTTTTTCAATCATTTAGTTTTTCTCCTTTATTAATAAATATCTGAAAGGCAAGTACTAGTGCCCATAAAATTAGTGAAAGTACACCAGGTATATAAAAAGGCCATTCAATCCAGCCTAAAATACTTGATAATGCTCCATCATCTCTAGATTCAAGTAGTCCTAAAAACATTAAAATTCCTAAAAATATAACTAAAATCAAGGTTAAACTTAACCATAAAATATCAAGATTTTTTTGCCAAGCAGAAGAAAAATTGTTAGCAAAAAAATCTACTGCAATATGACCTCTTTCAGCTTGCGCCCAAGGGAAAAACATTAAAGCAATACAGCCAATTATTAAGCGTACAAAATCTTCATATCCTGGTAGTGCTGCTACATTAGAACCATACATTCTTGCTATCTTGTCTAAACCAAAAGCAGAGATATTAATAACAGTTACGAGTACTAATAATAATAGTAGTACCCCTGCTAAATAAACCCACCAAAGGCAGGCTTTTCTTAATAAAGCTTCCATTATTTACCTTTTATTTACTATTTCTTATAATAGCTTCTCTCGCTTTTTTAACTAACATATCACCATCAATACCTTTTTTGGATACTTCTTTAATCCATCTCTCTACAACTTTTTGTCCAGCTGCATCAAATTGCGCCATTGTTTTTGCATCATATCTTGCTATTTCAGAGTTTTTTGAAGCTGCTTGCATTTTCATACCTGGTTTTTCAACATCCATCCAAACTTGACCAATTTTTTTAACCATATCCATATTGAAACTTTCTTCAATTAAATCTTGCAAGTCTTTATCTAAAGAGCTAAATCTATCTTTGTTCATTAATAATAAAAATACTGATGTACCAAATCTATCCCCATTTGCACCTTGGGCAGAAAACTCAGTTAATTGATGGAACTTAAAGGGAGGAAAAACTTCAAAAGGAATTAATCCACCATCAACAGCTCCTTTTGAAAGTGCTTGAGGGAAACCAGGCATTGGCATTCCAACTGGTTCTGCTCCTAGTTCTTCAATTAACCAAGCTCCAACCCTTGAAGGAGTTCTTAATTTCATACCTTTTAAATCAGATACATTTCTAACTCTTTTATCAACCATATGTAAAGCATTTCCTGCATGAGTATGAATTAATAAAGGTTTAATTTTTTTAAAATCATCTTTAATTAAATCAAAATTTTCTCTAATTGCTATAGATGTTGCTAAAGAAGAACCTCTATGAACTGTTGGTAATTCATAAACTTCAGTTCTTGGGAAAACTCCTGGAGTGTAACCTGCAACTGTCCATACAATATCAGCTGAACCATTTCTAGCTTGTTTATACAACTCATTTGGTTTTCCACCCATAGACATTGAAGGGAAAAGTTCAATTTTAATTCTTCCCTTTGACATTTCTTCTATTTTTTTAGCCCATGGCATTAATAATTTAGTATGAGCAGGAGCTTTAGGACTTAAAAAGTGATGCACAGTTAATACTTCAACCTTTTCTTTTGCAAATAATGAACCTGTTAAAATAAGAGAACTTGCTAATAAAATAGCGCTTTTTGTTAATACATTTTTCATTTTCTATCCTTTTTTTGTTAAATTACTTTTGTAATTCTTTTTCACATAAGTCTAAGATCTTCATTGCCGCAAGAGCTTGTTGCACACTGGCATTTGGCTCACGTTTTTCTTTAATCGCTGTTATAAATTCTCTGTCTTGCAATTCAATACCATTCATTGAAACAGCTATTTTAGAGACATCAATTTGCTCATCTTTCCCATTAAATAAATCATCGTATCTTGCCAAATAAGTTCCTTTATCACAGATATATCTAAAAAACGTGCCAAAGGGCCCATCATTATTAAAAGAAAGAGACAAGGTACATAGTTTTCCTGAGGCTGTTTTCAAACCTATACTCATATCCAAAGAAATACCTAGTTCTTTATGAATTGGGCCTTGCATAGCTTGTACTTGTGTGATTTCTTCCCCTGTTTGGTAAGCAAATAAATCAACCGTATGGCAAGCGTGATGCCATAATAAATGATCAGTCCATGAACGCTTTTCTCCTAAAGCATTCGTATTTGTACGTCTAAAGAAATAGGTTTGAACATCCATTTGTTGGATACTTAATTCGCCCTTTTGTATTTTAGTATGTATATACTGGTGAGAAGGATTAAATCTTCTTGTATGACCAGCCATAGCCACCATTCCGGTTCTTTTTTGAGTATCTACAATAGCTTGTGCATCTTCTAGTGAATCGGCCATTGGGATTTCTACCATGACATGTTTTCCTGCTTCCATTACAGCAATTGCTTGTTGTGCATGTATTTGTGTAGGACTTGCAATAATAGCTGCATCAAAATCCATTTTTAATGCTTCTTCTAAAGAAGTAGTGTAAAAAGGAACATCAAAATCTTTTGCCACTTTTTTAGTACTTTCTTCTCTTGCACCCACTAAACAGACAACTTCTACATCGTCTATACATTTTAAAGCGTCCAGATGTTTTTTTCCAAAAGCACCATTACCAATAACACATATTTTCATATTATTTCTCCTTTTTATTTTCTAGAATGATTAAACTATAGTTCGTATTTGAAACGGGTGTATGCATGAATCTATAAGTTTCTACTACTTCTTCATCCATAGCACCTCTCATTACTAACCACATAATGGCTTCAATTCCCTCACTACCAGCTTCTCTTATAAGCTCAGTATGAGAAATATCTTTTGTAATTAAGGGTGTATTTACAAAACCATCTAACCATTTTTTGTCATAATCTTGATTTATTAAACCAGCTCTTTGACCTTGAAGTTGATGGGATAATCCACCTGTTCCTAAAATGGCAATATTTATATCTTCGGGAAAAGAATCGACTGCTTTTCGTATGGCTTTTCCTAAGTTGTAACATCTGTTTCCACGAGGTTGTGGGTATTGCACCACTCCTACATAAATAGGAATCACTTTACAGGGCCAGGCTTTTGGTTGATCATACATAATGGATAAAGGCACAGTTAATCCGTGGTCAACATCTAATTCATTGGATAAAACAATATCAAATTCATCAAATATTAAAGATTCTGCAATATGAGCAGACAAAGCAGGGTGCCCTTCACATGTGGGAACTTGTCTTCTTCCATATCCTTCATCAGCAGGCAAAAACTTTTCACCCATTCCAATTCCAAAAGGAATAACATCTTTTAAAGAAAAATTTGAACCATGGTCGTTGTAGATAATAATGCAAACATCGGGTTTATTCTTTTTCATCCAGTCACGTGCAGGTTGTATTCCTTTTATGAAAGGTTCCCAATAAGGCCCATGCATTTCATTGTTATCAATTACTTTTCCAATCGTTGGAATATGAGAAGTCCCAAGACCTCCAATAATTTTAGCCATTTTTATTCTCCTTCTTTGAGCGATTTCCTTCTATTGAACGACCGCCATTTATCATCATTTCTTGAAAATCTTTCTCTGAAAAACCTTCTTCTGACATCATTGCTCCTACTGCTTGCATTGAATGTCCTAAAACAGCCGCGATTTTAAACACATAATAAATATTTCCTCCAAGAGATAACATTTGGTTAATATCTCTGTCTTTAACTGCTTGGATTTGTTCCTTGCTCATATTAAACGTTTTTAAATATTCATCTTGATTATTTAAAAACTGCTTTCTTCCTTCTTCTCTGTTTAATGTTTCACAAAATTTATTTAAGGCATAACCTTTTTGTGACATTGCTATATCAAAAACATAGGTACCTGGAATATCATCATAATCTCTCATTTAAAACCTTTCTTATTTACAGTATTTTTTAATATGGGCATTAATTCTTGGAAATACTGTCCTAATATTATCTTCAAAAATCATTTTCTTTTTTTCATCAGAGATTTTAGCATCTGTGATATACCTTTTTGTATCATCAAAATAATGTCCCGTTTGTGGATCAATTCCACGTACAGCTCCAATCATTTCAGAAGCAAATAAAATGTTTTTTGTAGGAACTACATCTACTAGTAAATCAATGCCTTCTTGATGGTAAACACAGGTATCAAAATAGATATTGTTTTCTATAATTTTATCTATATGATCTAAGGCTAACATATCAGTAAATCCTCTATATCTACCCCAATGATAAGGAACTGCTCCACCGCCGTGTGGAATGATAAATTTTAAACTTGGAAAATCTTTAAAAAGAGTTTTGCTCATAAATAGTTGAGTAAAAGCTGTGGTATCTGCACCTAAATAATAAGATGAGGTAGCATGAAAAGTATCATTACAACAGCCACTTACATGAATCATAGCAGGCACTTCAAGTTCAACCATTTTTTCATATAAAGGATACCAATATTTATCATCTAAGGGTGGAACATCATTAAAATATCCGCCTGAAGGATCTGGATTTAAATTCAAGCCAATAAAACCTAAGTCATTAACACATCTTTCTAACTCTTTAATACTAGCTTCTAAACTTTCTCCTTGGGATTGAGGAAGTTGGGCAACACCTACAAAGTTTTTAGGGAAAAGTCCCACAATTCTTCCTATTAAATCATTACAATGTTCTGTCCATGCAATACTTGTGGATAAGTTACCTATATGGTGTTCCATTCTGCTAGCTCTTGGAGAAAAGATTGTTAAATCACTTCCTCTTTGGGTTTGAAGTTTTAGTTGATTATTTACAATACTTTCTTTCAATTGCTCATCTGTTATATTAATCTCACCTTTTAAGTGTTTAATTAATGGATCGTTTTTTAACTCATTTTTTTGTTTATCTCTATAATCTGTTAATTCTTTTGGCGCTGTTGTATAATGTCCATGACAATCAATAATCATATATTTCTCCTTGAAAAATATCCCATTTTTAAAGGGACCACTTTATTAATGTTTACTTTTTAACATTGGAAATAAATTCCAATTAAAAGTAACAAAATCCTAAAGAAAGAAAGGTGTTGCTTTTAAATGCTATTCTTTAAATCTTCATTTGTTTCAAAATATTTAAACCCTGCTTTTTTTAAAGGTTCTCTCATTTTGTATAAATCTAAACCTAAAACACCCTTATCAAACTCTTCTCTTTTTTCACTCTCATAAGTTTCTCTTTTTTCTCCTGCATCAGCTACAATTTTTGCGTTTTCATAAGGAACTACACAAATTCCATCATCATCAGCAATTACTATATCACCTGGATTGATTTGCTGTCCTGCACAAATAATAGGAACATTTACAGAGCCCAGAGTATTTTTAACAGTTCCTCTAATAGAAATTGCTTTTGACCAAACAGGAAAGTTCATCTCTTTTAAATCTCTTGTATCTCTAACTCCACCTTCAATAATTAAACCTTTTACACCTTGTGCAAGAGCAGAAGATGCAAGTAAATCCCCAAAAAAACCATCTGTATTTGAAGTGGTACAAGAAGCAATAATAATATCACCAGGCTGTGCTAGTTCCATAGCAACATGTAACATCCAGTTATCCCCTGGTTGTAATAAAACAGTAATTGCAGAACCTGCAATTCTAGCGCCTTGAAAAACAGGCTTTAAGCTAGGTTCTAATTGTCCTACTCTTTTTTGGGCTTCATGAACTGTTGCGCTTCCAAGTGTTTCTAATCTTTCAATTTGTTTCTTAGGGGCTCTGTTGATTTGTTTAACAGCAACTCCCAGTACTTGTTCTCTTAACATTTTTAGTTCTCCCATCCATAAAGTCTTGCTGGATTATCAACAAGTATTTGTTTTTGTAATTTAAGATCTGGCACCATTAAAGGAAATAAATCTAATAAATCGGCATCATTTGGCATATGTTCTTTTATATTTGGATGGGGGCAATCTGTCCCCCAAAGAATTCTATCAGATGCAATAGCAACTAAGCCTTGAGCATAAACAATTGCATCATAAAAAGGAGGACTAACAGCTATTCTTTCAGCACCAGAAATCTTAACCCACCAATTGGGTTTTTTCATAAATTCACAAAGAATTTGATAGGCTTTTTGTTCAACTCCTTTATTCGTTGGCACTCTTCCCATATGATCTACAATAATAGGTAAGTCAAATTTTTCAAAAAAATCAGCATAAGTAATAATATCTTCCGCATTGACATGTATAACTAAGTGCCAGCCTAAAGGAATGACTTTTTTAATGACTTCTTCCATCATTATTAAATCAGGAGCTCCGCCTAAATGCTGTACAAAATTAAAACGAACACCTTTAACTCCGTTGTCATCTAAATATTTGAAATCTTCTTTGGTAAAACTGCCATCTGCAATACAAACACCCTTATATCTTGCAGGATTTTTAGATATAGCATCAAGCATCGCGCTATTATCGGTGCCATGACAAGATGCTTGTACTAAAACAGCTCGTTGTATACCAATAGTATCGTGCATTTTTCTTAATTGTTCTTCTGAGGTATCAGGTGGCCAATAACTTGCTTTTTGAGAATAAGGGAATATCTCTCTTGGCCCAAAAACATGGCAATGTGCATCACATGCATTTTTCATTGTTTTATACTTGGGTATTTTTGTATTCCTAATAGGTGCTAAACAAGTTTTTTTTTCCAAAATTATTTCCTTTTTTACTGTAAAATTTCTCTATGGGGGTAGCATATACCCTTACTAATTATTCTTGCTGTTCGTAATAAACCAGCTTTTGTTATTTCTAATTCATTGTTTTTTTCTATACAAGTAAGTTCAACACTGAACTCACCAGAAGGATGTTCTACAGATATTTTTTGTACTAATTCTTTTGATGTATTCACAAAGTCTTTTGTAATGCATTGCTCAAATAAACAAGCACTGGCTACTGAAACTGCACCTAAAACACCAATAGCACTGTGGCAAGCATGAGGAATAAAGGTTCTAGTATTTATATGTCCTTTGTTTTTTGCTTTTGATAATAAGGTCATTTTAGGAATGACCTTAGAACTTACGTCTCCTAAGTTCATCATTTTTCCTGCTTCTAATCTAAGTTTTTCTAGTTTTTTTTTAAATTCTAAATCTTGTTCTAATTCATCACATGACTCATAAGCAGTTTTTCCAAAAGAAGTAGCTTTGATTAAAACAACAGGCATTCCATTATCAATACAAGTGACTTCAATGCCATTAATTACATCTATTTTCTTCCCCGTAGGAAATAAAGAACCACAAAGCGAACCTGCAATATTTTGATAATTGCAAATAATAGGAGAGCTACTTCCTTCTACTCCATCAATACTAGCTGATCCTTCAAAACTTAGTTTTTTATTTGGTGTTTGTATTATAAGTTCACAAAGTGTATTACTATTTATCATATTAATTACAATACAAGTCTCTTTATCTTGGGCTTTAATTAAACCTTCTTCTATACAAAAAGCACCTACCCCGGATAGGATATTCCCACAATTAGGAGATGTATCTACTTTATTTTCACCAAGAACAACTTGAATAAATAAATAGTCAATATCACAATTTATTTTTGTAGATTTTGAAACAATAGCAACTTTTGATGTAAGTGGATTTCCCCCACCTAAACCATCTATTTGATTTTTATCTCGTCCTACTATGCTTAAAATAATCTCATTTCTTTCTTTCTCATCTATTGGTAAATCTTTTTTGTTAAAAAAAATACCTTTTGAACTTCCTCCACGAATTTGCATATAAGGAATTGAAGAATACATCATTTTAAGCCTTTTACTATTTTACGAACATTTGTACGAAAATAGTAACATGGATAAAATTAAAGTTCGCTTAATGAACAAAAGTTCGCAAATGTGATTATTTAAATTATTATGAGATAAGTAAGGATGATAATTTGAAGATTAAGAAGAATAAAATATTCTTTCTAAAATAGCAAAATATTTTTTGTCTTTTTTAATAAAGACAGAATGCTAAAGTTTTATACTTAAAAGGTGAGAAAAATTACTCCTTGATTTATTTTGGTCTCTCAACCATATAACCTATACCTCTAATATTGATAATGAAATCTTCTTTAAGAACTTTTTTTACGCGGTTTACTTCTGCTCTAATAGTGGCATTATCAATAAAATCATCGTCCCAAACATAATCTCTAAACATATCGTAATTAACAACAAGAGATCTATTATTACTTAATAATTGAATGATTTGTACCTGTCTTTTTGGTAATATCTTTGGTTCATTATCAAAATATAAAGTCATTGTTTCATTATCAAAACTATAGGATCGTGATAATCTTTTGTGATGCATAGGTACTTGTCTGGTTTGAAGAATTTTATTAATTCTAATATTTAATTCTTTTAAATGAAAAGGTTTTTTTAAATAATCATGACAGCCTATATCAAATGCTCTGCTAATATCTTCTATATCAATTAAAGCTGAAATAAAAATAGTGGGTACCATTCTTTTTTCTTCATGCAGTTTTTCTAAAATAGACAAACCATCAATATTGGGTACATTAATATCTAAAATAAGTAAATCAAAACGTTCTTTTTCTAAAACATCAAGGCAGTGATTTCCTTCTTTTACTGAATGTATCGCATGCCCTATGGTTTCTAAATACTGTTTAATAGCCTCATTTAACATAATGTCATCTTCTAATAAGAGTATTTTCATTGTTCGCCTTTTTTAAATACATAAGCAAATGAAGTTTGAAATTCATTTGATTTTAGATGTATCTCTACATTTTCTTCATCACAAATTCGTTTAACTAAATTTAATCCTAAACCAAAACCTTCTTGTGATTTTTCTTCTCTGTAATATTCTTCAAATATTTTTTCTGGATGAATTATTTGTCTTGAATAAGATGAAACTAAAAACGTGTATGTGTTTTTTTCTTCTGTTAATGTGAGCTTGATATCTTCATTTTCGTAAGAATACTTTATAGCATTTGTTAGGTTATTATCAATTATTCGTTGAAGTTTTGTTTCATTAAAATAAATAAACATGCTAGGGTTTTGAGCTGTAAATATAAAGTTTGAATTGTTTTTATTCGCAACTTCTTCAAAAAAATCACTGCGAGCTCTTATATAATCAACTAAATCAATAGGATGTTTTTTATATTCTATTTGATCTTTTTTAACCAAATAGGACAAATCATCATAAATTGAAAAGATATTTTTCATGGCAACTTCAATATTTTTTAAATATTTATTTTTTCCATTTTCCATCTCAAAAAGCTCAATATTAGACATAATAACACTTAATGGAGTATTTGTCTCATGTACAGCATGACGCAAAAATTGTTTTTGTGATTTAAGTAAGTGTTGTGAATAGTTTTTCTCTTCTTGTAATTTAAAAGATTGTTCTTTATAATCTTTGGTGCTTTGTTGAATTAAAGAGGTGAGAGATTTAGTTGTGTTCATAAAAGCACTTTGATTAAGACCCATTTTTCTTTTAAGAGGGCTCACATTCATGGTTTCTATATTTTGATTTTCCGTAAGGGCAACGAGCGTTAATGTTTGATTTAAAAGTTCATTGTGGTCATTATTATGATAAAACTCTGCATACGTAAAAAAACCAGCAGTTGTAGCAATTCTTGCAAAGGGTTCAGTCTCTATTTTAATTAAATTTGGCATATATCTTCGCCTTGCCATGCAAGAATAAATAAAAATTGTTTCTGCTTTAAACGTATTAATATGCTCAAGGTATTCAATGGGATTCTGCATCAGCATTTCAGCATTTGCAAACCCTAGGTGTACCATATCCCCTTCATACAAGTTCCCCGCACAACCCAAAGAACCATCATCATAAGTAGTAAGTACTGCACGTGCAATATTTATTCCTTTTCGTTTTACAATTAAAGGATATTCTGTTTGTGCAAAAGAATCTCCAAGGTATTTTTCGTAAAATGCTTTGGCGCTCATACCTCCTATTTCGTAAATACGGTTACCCACTACTTTATCAATTCTATGCTCAATTCCAATTGGCAACCAATCAAACTTATGTGCATTTTTTACTTCCAATATATCTGAGTTTAAAGATACGGCAACAACTCCTTTTGAAATCATTTTATCACCTAAACATACATGCGTTTTTTTAAAAACTCCATTATCTCCTGCCATCCCTCCACAAACCATTAAGTGTTTGTCAAAAAGTTCTATTCCTTTTAAATAATCTTCTGCATTTGTATAAATCCCATCAGTAAAAGTAATAATAAGTTTTGTATTATTAGTTTTTAATGTTTTGGCTATTTTAAAACCAGTATCAGTACTTCCCACTTCTTCAAGAAAATGACCTTTTATATGAGTATGTTTAAATACCGAAATAGCAATTATAGTTTTAAGAGTAGAAATTCTTTTATTTGATATTTCTCCATCTGTGGTGGTCCCTATGCAAATAGCTTGAGGAATATTTTCTTTTATAGCAGATGAAATAAGTTGTAAAGTACTTCCTTTATGGCCACAAAAAATTTGTACTAAAATATTCTTTTCATCTTTGAACTTTTTATAAGGAATTAAATTGTTTAGATTATTGTTATTAAAGGTATACAGAAATGTTTTCATGTTTGATTGTAACATAAATATTTAACATTTTTTTTCGATTTTAATTAAAATATAGATGCTATGTTCACGCTATTATAGGACTTAATCCAGATAATATTAAATGCTATATTCACGCTATATTGCGGCTATATTCATGCTATAAAATAAATGTAAGCTGTCATATACAAAAAATTAAAGGATTACAAATGGTATATACTAAACCACAATACAAAGAACAATTCGAAAACTTTATCGGAGGAGAATGGGTGGCTCCCTTAAGTGGAGAATATTTTGACAATATTTCTCCTGTTGATGGAGAAGTATTAACTAGAATTCCAAGATCAAATGAAGCAGATGTTGATTTAGCAGTTGCAGCTGGAGTAAAAGCTTTTGAATCGTATAAACACAGCACGGTAGTTGAGCGATCAACAATGCTTAATAAAATTGCAGATGCAATTGAAGCCAATTTAGAAAATCTGGCAATTGCTGATACCTTGGACAATGGTAAAGCAATAAGAGAAACGTTGGCTGCTGATGTACCTTTGGTTGTGGATCATTTTAGATATTTTGCTTCAGTAATTCGTGGTGAGAGTGGCTCTGTAAGTGATTTAGATGAAAATACTATTTCTCAAGAAGTATATGAGCCCTTAGGTGTAGTTGCTCAAATTATTCCATGGAATTTTCCTTTACTTATGGCTGCATGGAAAATTGCACCTGCTTTAGCTGCTGGAAATGCGGTAGTTTTAAAACCTGCTTCATCCACTCCTATGTCAATATTAATGTTAATGGAAACTATTCAAGATATATTACCTGCTGGTTTGGTTAATATTATTAATGGTGCGGGTGGAAAAATTGGTAAACACTTGAGCACACATCCTGATATCAAAAAAGTAGGATTTACAGGTGAGACTTCTACGGGTCAATTAATTATGCAATATGCAACAGAAAATATTATTCCTTCAACACTGGAACTTGGTGGAAAATCACCTAATATCTTTTTAGAATCAATTATGGATAAAGATGATGCCTTTTTTGATAAAGCAATTGAAGGTTTAGTACTGTTTGCTTTTAACTCAGGAGAAGTGTGTACTGCTCCTTCACGTGCTTTAATTCAAGAATCAATTTATGAACCTTTTATGAAAAGATGTTTAGAACGAATTGAAGCAATTACTATGGAAAACCCACTGGATACTACAACAAAAATGGGAGCTCAATGTTCAAAAGCGCAACAAGAAAAAATTCTTTCTTATATTAAAATTGGAAAAGAAGAAGGGGCTGAGTTATTAATTGGAGGTGAAGCTTATGATAATAAAACCCATCCCAATGGTAATTATATTCAACCTACAATTTTTAAAGGTCATAATAAAATGAGAATCTTCCAAGAAGAAATTTTTGGACCAGTTTTAGCAGTTACTACGTTTAAAACAGAAGATGAAGCGCTTGAAATTGCAAATGATACTATTTATGGATTGGGGTCTGGTGTTTGGTCAAGAGATGCTCATCAATTGCATAAATTCTCAAGAGGAATTGAGGCTGGAAGAGTTTGGGTGAATTGTTATCATTTATATCCATCTCATGCTTCTTTTGGGGGATATAAAAAATCAGGAATTGGGCGTGAAACACATATGATGATGTTAAATTCTTACAGACATACTAAAAATATTTTAACGTCTTATTCTAAAGATGCACTTGGTTTCTTTTAGACTTAAAGAAAATATTTAAATGCATAGAATTTATTCTATGCATTTTTTTTGCTAAACTAAATAAAAGGATAAATTATGTTTACTTCACGATTAGATGTTACAGAAGCAGCAGCTCTTGTAATTGAAAAATTAAAAGAAGAAAATACTGATTTAGTATTTAATCAAAGTGGTGGTTGCTGTGATGGAACTGCACCTATGTGTTATGCTAAGAGTGATTTTCATGTACCCTCACGAAATGTAAAACTAGGTGAGATTTGTGGGATAGAATTTTTTATAGACAAAGATCAATTTGAGTATTTTAAACATTCTCATATTACAGTAGATGTAAGAAAAGAAACCGCTTTTGGAAATTCTTTTTCTCTTGAGATTGATTTAGGATATCAGTTTATTACCGTATCGCGTATTTTTACTGATGAAGAGTATGAGAACTTAGAAATAAAATAAAAGATTTAAGAATATTTAGATACTTTTAACATCTTAAATCTATCTCCCATCCCAGTTGGTTCTATAAGTGTTTTTACTTTTTGCACTTCACGTAAATAAACGTCGTCATTTGTATGCTCTTTAAGCATTTCTAATAAATCCAAGATTCCAAAATCAATAAGTGCTTTCATTTGTGTTTTAAATTCTGTTTCGCAAGAAGAATCTTTGGAAAATAAATTGATTAAATGATTAAAATGTACATCATAAGTTAAGTCACTTTTTTTGTAGAAGTTATTTAATTTTATATTCTCTTCAAAAAGAGGATGAACTTCATGTTTTTTATAAATACGAGATGAAAAATCATTTCTTATGTGTTTATCTCCATAATCAAAAGTGAGAAAGTCATAGTGCTTAATATTCTGATTTAAGGTATTTATAAAATCTTCATAAGTCAAACAAACTTCACCTTTTGTAATATTATATTTTTTACAATGTTCTATTAACGCTTTATTTTTACATGTTATAAAATGTATTTTGTGATCTTTTACGAAAGCTTGCTGTAAAATCTTATCTTTTGTGAAGACTAATTCACAGGCAAAAGCATCGAATATCTCATTCGCAAGAATATAAGCACTTGGGAGCTTGAGCTCTTTAATATCTTTACAAAAAGATAGTTTGATCGTTTTATTAAAAGATTCTTCTAGGTATTTTTTTTGCTGTTCTTGCAAAGTATCGAAACGTTCAACAATAACAAAGTTTAAGGTATCTAATAATTTAGGCTCCAGAGTATAAATAAATTGAATAATATCTGCTAACAAATAACCATGGTGTGCACCAATTTCAACAATAGAAGAATTTTTATCTAATCGTCCTTCTTTTATTGTTTTTATAATATCTAAAGCAATTGCACCACCAAAAAAAGAAGAAGTAGAAACTGAAGTATAAAAATCTCCTTCTTTTCCAATTGTTTTATAAGAGCCGTAATAACCATCTTTTTCATAGAGCCAAGAATGGAAATATTCACTAAATTTAATCATAAAGTATTTTATCACAAAAGATATGTAATCAAGATGTAAGTAAAATTTGTTATAATGTCATATCAAATTTTAAAATGTTCTTACTTTATAAATTTGTTTTACTGGCACATTTGCAAAGAATTCTACAAAACAAGAGAAGTTTTTATAAATATGCCATAGTAAAAACAAAAGTAATTATTAATTTTTGAATAAATATTAAGGAAAATAAATGTCAAAAAAAACTAAAATACTAGCAACACTAGGACCAAAAAGTGATACAGTTGAAATAATTGAGGGATTAATTAAAGCAGGTGCAAACATGTTTAGATTAAATTTCTCTCATGGAACTCACGAGTATCATTCTCAAACCCTAGCAAATATCAGAACTGCAATGAAAAATTGTGATACTGTTGTTGGAATCTTACAAGATATCTCAGGACCAAAAGTTAGAATTGGAGATATTAAAGAAAACTTCAGCCTTTTAAAAGGCGATACCATCACTTTTGTAAAAGAAGATATTGTTGGTTTCCAAAAATCATCAAATGAATATGTTGTTTCATTAAACTACCCTGATTTATTAGACAAAGTAAAAGTAAATGAGTTTATTTATTTATACGATGGAACTATTAGAGCTAAAGTAGTACAAACGGGTGAAAAAATCGTTGCAAACATCGAAAACAATGGAACATTGGGTTCAAGAAAAGGAATTAACTTTCCTAATACTATTATTGATATTGATGTAATTACTGCCAAAGATAAAATTGATATTGCTTGGGGAGTTGAAAATAAAGTTGATTATTTTGCAATTTCTTTTGTACAAAATAAAGAAGATATGCTGCAGGCACGTAAACTATTAAATGGTTACAATGGGAAATTAATTGCAAAAATTGAAAAATTTGATGCAGTTGAAAATATTGATGAAATTTTAGAAGCAAGTGATGGACTTATGGTTGCTAGGGGAGATTTAGGTATTGAAGTTCCTTATTACGATGTACCTACTATTCAAAAGACACTAATTAAAAAAGGAAATGCTGTTTCTAAACCTGTTATTACAGCAACTCAAATGTTATTATCAATGACAACAAATGAAAGAGCAACACGAGCAGAAATTTCAGATGTTGCTAATGCTGTTTTAGATGGCACGGATGTTGTTATGCTTTCGGAAGAGAGTGCTATTGGAGATGATCCTGTTAATGTTGTTGAGACTATGAGTAATATTATTAGAAAAACAGAAGAAATATATAATTATGAAAAACAGTATAAAATGGATTATTTAGATCATTTTGATGTTATTCAAGCAACAGCTACGAAATTAGCAGATGATATTCATGCCAAAGGAATTTTAGCACTTACTTCTTCTGGACAAAGTGCTTTAAGAATGTCAAGATACCGACCAAGAACTCCTCTTTATGCTTTCTCACATAAAAAAAGAGTATTGACTTCTTTAGCTATTTCTTGGGGTGTTAACCCAATTGCTACAATTAAAGAAGGAAAATCTTCAAAAATGTTAGCGAAAATGTTAGCTTCTTTAGAATCAAAAGGTTTATTAGATAAAAAAGGACCTTATGTAGCAACAGTTGGATATCCAGTTGGAATGCCTGGCTCTACCAATATTATTAAGATTTTAAATGAAAGTGAAATCGAATATTATTTAAGTTTACTAGACAATAAATAAAACGCAAAAGCGTTTTATTTTACCTTTTTATTCTACTTAATCTTAGCATATAAGTCTAACAACTCTATTTGCTCTTCATAATAAAAAATCTTTATATCCAATGCTTTTATTGCTTGTGAATTGACAAGTGTATCTACATCACTTTGTGTTTTTATTTGAGCGTCTTTTTCTTCAATAATTATTTTTAATAAAGAAGCATATAATTCGTAGTCTTCTTTTGCAAGTATTGTTTTTTTCTGAAGCATTTTTATTTTTGCTAGTTTATTTTTATATAAATTCTTTTCTTTAAGCTCAACTATACTTAGATTTTCTTTTGCAATTAAGGTGGCAATTTTTTGTGCCTGAATATCATTTGAAAAACGAATATCAAAAGGCATAGTAATATTAAAACCATAGGTACTTCCGTCTTTTAATAATTCATTGTTTGAAGCATGATATTTTGTATAATCGTAAACAAAATTTAAAGAAGGTAAATATTTTGCTTCTATTGTTTTACGATAATTATTCTTAGTTTTAATGTCAACAAGGCTTTGTTCAATAAGAATATTTTCTTGGATGAATGCTTTTTTAGAAAGTAAATTTAAATGAGGAGGTTTTAATTCATAGTATTTCTTATGTGAAATATTTGAGAAATTGTTTATTAATTCTTCTTTTTGATACTCTAAATCAATCAATAAACTTTTTTCACTGTTTGATTTAATAATGGCATTGTCTAAAAAAGATGTATCTAAAAATCCACCTAAAACTTGTTCTTTTTTTCTTGTTATATCCAATAATGCGTTTAAAATTGAGTGCTGTTGTTTTTTAATTTGTACATCCAGCTTATATAAATTAAAAAGAATTTTAGTAGCATCTTTAATCAGATTCTTTCTTTGAATATCAATGTCTAAATCTGAATATTTTTGTAGAAAACCAGCATACTTTATAGCAGAGAAAATTCCACCACTTTTAAAAAGTGGTTGAGAGATTGAAATATGTGACTTTGTTGTATCTAAAGTATCAGAATAACTTTTAGAGTATTTATAAATAATTGGATTAATCCAATCTTTTTTTAATTTAGCACTTTCTTCTTTTGTTTTTTCTTTATTAAGTTTAAATATGTTTTCATGCACAGGAGATAAAATATCTTCTTGTGCATAAACAAAACCAAGACATAAAGAAAAAATTACAGCCTTAGGTTTTAGCAAGTGCATTGTTTAATCTTTTGAAACCTTCATTGATTTCTTCTTTTGTAATAGTTAATGCTGGTAAAAATCGTAGAGTATCTTTTCCTGCTCGTAAAACCAATAACCCTTCTTCAAAAGAATTCTTAATAATATCTTGAAGTGTTTGCGTATCTTTTACTCTTAACCCTCTAATTAAACCAATACCTACAAGGGAAGTAAATAAATTCGTATTATTTTCATACACTTCTTGTAATTTCGAAGAAAAGTACTCAATGGTTTCATCAAGTGATCCCTTGTTTTTCTCTTCTTCTAAAATAGATAGAACTTCAAGAGCCGCCGTACTAGATAAATAATTTCCGCCAAAAGTTGAACCGTGATCTCCTGGTTCAAATACATCTTTTAAGGTGGTCATAACAGCTCCTATTGGAACGCCCCCTGCTAATCCTTTTGCAAGAGTAATAATATCAGGTGTAATACCGTAAGTAATAGATGCTAAAAAATCACCCGTTCTGTATATTCCTGTTTGCACTTCATCTATTATTAACAAAATATCATTTTCTTTTAAATATTTAGCTAGTTTTTGAATTTCATCTTTTTCAAAAGGATGAACTCCTCCTTCTCCTTGAACCAGTTCAATCATAACAGCAACCGTTTCATCATCAATGTTTTCATATAAAGCTTGAATATCTTTAGTATATGAGAAACCATCAGGATAAGGAGCAAAACTACTATCATGCATTTTTTCTTGTCCACACGCTTTTACCGTAGTAATGGTTCTTCCATGAAAAGAATGCTCAAGAGTAAGTACTTTGAATTTTTTATTTTTAAATCTTTTTTCTCCGTATTTACGTGCTATTTTAATAGCACCCTCATTGGCTTCAGCTCCTGAGTTTCCAAAAAATGTTTGTACATCCATTTTGCTTAAAAGATTTAACTTTTGGGCTAGTTTTGCCTGTGGTTCAATGCCATAAAGGTTTGAAACATGAGTAATATTTGACACTTGTTTATAAATGGCATCAGCAACTCTTTTGTTCCCATGTCCTACAGAAACAACTCCTATTCCTGTTCCAAAATCAATATAGTCTTTATTCGTATTATCCCATAATCTTGCGTTGTCACCTTTTACAAAATTGACATAATTTTTTGAATAAGTATTTAAAACATATTTTTTATCTAAGTCTTGTAAGTTCACACAATTTCCTTTTTCTTTATTGGCAAAATTATATCTAACATAGAATAAACACTGCGTTAATATAAAAGATGTACGTAAAAAGTAAAAAATTATTGAATTGAAATATTTTACTTTAATAGTGCATTTTTCCTAGGATGTCATTAAATTGTCATAAAAAAGTTATATATTATTTCAAGCGAAAAGCGAAAAGGAATGACGATGAACATATTAGGAACAAAATCCGCAAAAATATTGTTGGCTACAGTATTACTTGCTGGATTAAGTACTAGCTCACAGGCTAAAGAGAAAGTATATAAATGGAAGTTAGCAACAACTTGGGGACCAACATTATCTCCCTTTATTGATGCACCAAAAAAACTATCAGCAATGGTTGAAAAAATGTCAAATGGTAGGTTACTTATTAGAGTGGATGCTTCTAATAAACATAAAGCTGCATTTGGAATTTTAGATATGGTTAAGGGTGGTCAATATGATATGGGTCACTCTGTTTCATATTATTGGAAAGGTAAAGATATTAATACTCTTCCTTTATCTACTATGCCTTTTGGTATGACTGCTCCTGAGTTCTTTGCATGGTACTCTTATGGTGGTGGAGAAGAATTAACTAGAAAAGTATATTCAAAACATAAAGTATTGTCTTTTCCTGGTGGAAATACTGGAAACCAAATGGGTGGATGGTTTAAAAAAGAGATTAATTCTTTAGAAGATTTAAAAGGTCTTAAAATGAGAATTCCTGGTTTTGCTGGGGAAGTAATGGCAGAACTTGGAGCTACTGTTACTAATATTCCTTCAGGTGAGTTATATACAGCACTTGAAAGAGGTACTATTGATGCACTTGAATGGGTTGGCCCAGGAATGGATATCAAAATGGGATTTCATAAAGTAGCACCATACTATTACACAGGATGGCATGAACCAGGTACAGATTTACAGTACTTAGTAAATGAAAAGAAATTTAATAAATTACCTAAAGATTTACAAGAAGTATTATTAGCAGCTATTAAATTAACTGCATATGATAATTATGTACAAAATTATGCAATGTCAGCTGAAGCTTGGGATAAAATTGAAAAAGATTACCCAAATATTCAAATCAAAACTTTTCCAAAAGAAGTTATGGATAAAATGAAATCAGTAAATGATGAATTGATTATTAAAAAAGTGAATGAAGAATTAGCCAAAAACAATCCTTTATTTAAAGAAATAATTGATTCTCAAAAATCATTCCAGAAAAAAGCAAGAGCTTGGACTGAAATGTCAGATTTCTTATACTTAAAAGACAATTTAAAATAGTACTAATCCCTCTTCGGGGTTAGACATATAATGAAAAGTAAAGCAGCAATTATTTAAACAATTTAATGCAAATTGATGCTTATTATAAAATAGCAAAACAAAGATATCTAAATAATATAATCATAAAAATAATTTACACAATCAAGATTAAATAATTTTTTAGAATAATTATATTTTATAGAAAAATAAAATAATGCTTGCTATATAATTATTGTGGCGTATTTTTTTAAATTCCTATATCAAGTAGAAAATACCTATAAATCTCCTTTAAAAACAAAATTACACTATAAATACTGCTTATTCTAACAATAAAACAATTAATTTAAGAAATAAATAAAGATTAAAAACTTATTAATTTGACATAATTTTGTCATTTTAAAAATATATACTGAAATATTAAAAAAATAAAATTATTATTTAATGAAGAACTTAGTTCTTAATAATTATTAAATAATTGAAATTATAGGAGATAAAAATGGCAAAAATTGCATTTATTGGTTTAGGAAATATGGGAGAACCAATGGCCGCTAATTTACTTAAGGCTGGGCATATTTTGAATATTTTTGATTTAGTGGATGCCCCATTAAAAAGGTTAGAAAAAATAGGTGCGCATATATGTTTAAATGCAAAACAAAGCGTAGAAAATGTTGATTTTGTCATTTCTATGTTGCCTGCTAGTAGACATGTGGAAGGTTTGTATCTGGGAGAAGAGGGTTTATTAAATTATATCTCAAAAGAGACTCTCGTAATTGATTGCAGCACTATAGATGTATCTACTACTAAAAAACTTTCATTTGAAGCTATTAACAAAGGTATTTCTATGTTAGATGCGCCTGTTTCAGGTGGTGTAAATGGTGCTACTGCTGGAAGTTTAAGTTTTATGGTGGGATCTTCTAAAGAAATGTTTACTTTAGTAGAAACAATATTAAAAGATATGGGAGAAAATATTTTTCATGCGGGAAATGCAGGTTCTGGCCAAATGGCAAAAGCCTGTAATAATATGTTATTGGGAATCTTAATGGCAGGAACATCTGAAGCTTTACAACTTGGAATTGCTAATGGTTTAGATCCTAAAGTATTATCAGAAATTATGCTTAAAAGCTCTTCACGAAATTGGACATTAGAAGTATATAATCCCTGCCCAGATGTTCAAAAGAATGTACCTTCTTCTAATAATTATGAAGGAGGTTTTGCTTTAGACTTGATGTTAAAAGATATGAACCTAGCAATGAAAGCAAGTATAGAGAGTAATTCTCCCACCCCCTTAGGTTCGATATCAAGAAATCTGTATGCACAATACTCAAATGAAGGAAAGGGAGAAAAAGATTTTTCAAATATTTTTAATCTCTTTTCACAAAAATAACAATATATATAAAAAATTTTAAAAGGAGGCTTTATTTAATTCTTAAGAAGTACGTTAGAAAAAATTAAAAAACAAAAGGAAGATTATGAATATTAAAAATTTAGCAGTAACAGGATTAGTATCCTTAAGTATTTGTGCAACAAGTGTTGCAGCAGCTGAGAAAAAAGTTTTATTAAAAGTTCCAACAACGTTTTCTACAAATCTGATTGGTTTAGGTACACCCTTACCTGCATTTAAAAAAGGTCTTGAATCAATTTCTTCAACATTAAAAGTTAAAATATATGAGCCTAAGAAACTAGTAGCTCCCTTTGAAATATTAGATGCAGTTTCAAGTGGAAAAGTAAATGCGGGTTGGTCAACAGCTGGTTATTGGAAAGGGAAAATGCCTGCGGCAGCCATTTTTTCATCTGTTCCTTTTGGACCAGAAGCACCTGAGTTTTTCTCATGGTTATACAAAGGAAATGGTTTAAAATTGTATCAAAAAATGTATGATGATGCGAAATACAATGTTCATGTATTACCTTGTTCCATTTCTTCACCAGAAACTGCTGGTTGGTATAAAAAAGAGATTAATTCTCCTGAGGATTTAAAAGGTCTTAAAATGAGATTCTTTGGTTTAGGTGGAGATGTTATGACTAAACTTGGGGCTTCAATATCTCTCTTACCAGGTGGTGAGATTTTTTCTGCTTTAGAAAAAGGGGTAATTGATGCCAGTGAATTCTCAATGCCCGTAGTTGATCAACTATTAGGGTTTTACAAAATTGCAAAATTTAATTATTTCCCAGGATGGCATCAACAAGCTACTGTTTTTGAATTATTAATTAATAATAAAACATGGAATAAAATGTCTAATATGCAACAAAGTGCAATTGAAATGACTTGTAAAGCAAATATGACAGATTCATTGGCTGAAAGTGAAGCAGTTCAAGGTGCAGTTATTAAAGAAAATATTGAAAACCGTGGTGTAATTGTTAAAAAATGGTCTCCTGAAATGTTAGATGCATTTAAAGGTGCTTGGAAAGAAGCACTGGTTGATCTTAAACAAGATGAAACTTTTAATACAGTTTGGAGTGACTTAGAAAAATTTAGAGCAGATTATTCTTATTGGAGTAAATTAGCATTTTTACCAAGATAGTATTAATTTAGAAAATTAAAGGATTATTATGGAAGCAAAAGATCATATTGTAGAGCCTGTTAAAAGTTATGATGAGGTGAGTCATACTCTTGAACTTCAAGGAGGACTCAAAAATGAAAAAATACCAAAGATTTGTATTCTTTTGGATTCTATAGTCTATAAAATAGGGACAGTCATTTCTGGACTGTGCCTATTATTAATTGCTATCATTGTTATTCAAGTCTTTTTTCGATATACGCTTAGTATTAATTTTATACAATTAGAAGAATTACAATGGCACTTATATGCCATGATTGTTATGTTTGGATTGTCGTATGCAATGGTTAATCATTCTCACGTTCGTGTGGATATTGCTCGAATACATTTCTCAACAAAAACCCAACGGAAAATAGAAATTATAGGAATTTTATTTTTAATGCTTCCTTTTATGTTGATTGTTATTGATTACGGAATTGATATGACAATGCAAGCCTTAAGAATAAATGAGCGTTCCGGTTCTCCTGAGGGTTTGCCTTATCGTTGGCTCATAAAAAGTGTTTTGCCACTTAGTTTTATATTATTGTTAATTGCGAGTTTTTCTCGTTTAATACGGCATATCTCATTTTTAACAAAAGGAGTGAAAAATGGAAATTAACGAATATCTAGTCATCTCAATGTTTCTTTCATTTATATTTTTATTAATTTCTGGAATTCCTGTTGCATGGGTTTTAGCAGGTGTTGGTATTGCTTTTGCTGGTATTGGGTATTTATCTGATTTATATTTAGGCACTATTACAGGCTTAGATTATAATACAATTGGTTTATTAAGTAATAGAATTTTTAAAATTATGGACAACTGGATTCTAGTTGCTTTGCCTATGTTTATTTTTATGGGTCTTGCTTTAGATGAATCTGGAATTGCAGCAAAACTTCTTACGTCTTTGCAAAGATTTTTTGGAAAAATGAGAGGTGGTTTAGCTATTACTGTTGTCATTTTAGGAGTTTTATTAGCAGCTTCTACAGGTATTATTGGTGCATCTGTTGTTTTATTGGCGGTAATGTCTTTACCTGTAATGCTAAAACAAGGTTATGATAAACAAACTGCACTTGGAGTAATTGCTAGTTCTGGGACTCTGGGAATACTTATTCCTCCTAGTATTATGCTTATTATTATGGCTGATCAATTGAGTATTTCTGTGGGAAATCTTTTTATGGGTGCAGTCTTTCCTGGCTTGATTTTAGGTGCTTTATACGTAGGTTATTTAGTTATTTTAGGAATAGTTCGGCCTAGAAAAATGCCTTTAGTTACTAGTTCTTTGGATGATGAAAGCGAAATAAACCTAGTATGGGATTTATTTAAAAATATTCTTCCTCCTGCATTTTTAATTTTAGCTGTTTTAGGTTCTATCTTTTTTGGTTTGGCAACTTCTACTGAAGCTGCTGGAATTGGAGCATTTGGCTCTTTATTGTTAATGCTTATGAACCATCAACTTACTTTTAAGAAAGTGCTAAAGATTTCAAAAGCAACTATGAATACGACAGGATATATTTTTGCAATTTTTGTAGGAGCTACTTGTTTTTCTTTGGTATTAAGAGAATTAGGTGGAGATGAATTAATTATGTCAGCTCTTAATTCTATCTCTGAAGACCCTGTTATTATTATCTTATTTATACTTGGATTGATATTTGTTTTAGGTTTTGTTCTTGATTGGATTGAAATTACTTTAATTATTTTACCTTTAGTAGCACCTATTATTAGTGAACTTGCTTTAGAAATTAATGGTTTTGGAATTGAAAACCCTACTTTAGTCTGGTTCGTTCTTTTAGTTGCAATGACCTTACAAACGTCATTTTTAACCCCTCCTGTTGGTTTTGCTTTATTTTATTTAAAAGGGGTTTGTCCTCCTGAAATACAATTAAGTGATATTTATAAAGGGGTTATTCCTTTTATTATCTTGCAACTTATTGGTTTGGCCATTGTCTTTTCTTTTCCAGAAATTGTTACATGGTTACCATCCATCGCTTATACGTAAATAAATGCAGTTTCATCTTTTGAAACTGCCTTCATTCTTGAGTACATATTTAGCACAGCTACTTAGTTTTCAAAGAAAATACTTTCAAATAAATCAAATTATAAAACAAGGAATACAATGAAAAAATTAAACATAATGGTAAGTAATGAATTTATACAAAGTAATACAGATAAGTTTTATGAGAAAATTTGTCCCTTAACGCAAGAGGTACAAGTATTGGTTCCCTTAAGTACAAAAGATGAAATAAGTGCAGCTATTGAGAAATCGCACCGTGCTTATTTGTCATGGAAAGATACGCCTATAATGACACGTACACGTCTAATGTTAAAATATCAAGCATTGATTAAAGAAAATATTGATGAACTTGCAGAAATTTTAAGTATTGAACAAGGTAAAACCTTAGATGATGCAAAAGGAGATATCGTAAGAGGTTATGAAGTGGTTGAGTTTGCTTGTTCTGCTCCTACTTTAATGATGGGGGAAACCATTGAAAATGTTTCCACTAAAATGAATACTTACTCTTATAGACAAGCTTTAGGAGTTTGTGCAGGAGTTACACCTTTTAATTTTCCTGCAATGATACCTTTGTGGATGTTTCCTTTAGCTATTGTATGTGGAAATGCATTTATTTTAAAACCTTCAGAGATGGTTCCCAATACAGCAATGAAGTTAGCAGAGCTGTTTATTCAAGCAGGAGCACCAAAAGATTTATTACAAATAATACATGGACAAAAAGAACAAGTGGATGTTTTATTAGATCATGATTTAGTACAAGCATATTCTTTTGTAGGTTCTCCTGCTGTTGGTTCTTACATTTATTCAAGAGCTACTGCTAATTTAAAAAGAGCACAAGCTTTTGTGGGAGCAAAAAATCACTTAGTCGTTATGCCTGATGCGAATAAACAAAATGTTATAAATGCGCTCATTGGAGCTTCTATGGGAGCAGCAGGACAGAGATGTATGGGTATATCTGTTGTTTTATTTGTAGGACAAGCAAAAGCATGGATTTCTGAGTTAGTAGAAGCCTTAAGTAAAGTAAAACCAGGAGCATGGAACGATAAGAGTGCTTCTTATGGGCCTGTTATGACAAAAATGGCACTTAATCGAATTGAAGGATTTATTCAAGAAGGTGTGGATGCTGGAGCCTCATTATTATTAGATGGAAGAGGGGCAAAAGTAAAAGGGTATGATAAAGGAAATTGGATTGGGCCTACCGTTTTTTCAGAAGTTACTACTGATATGAGTATTTATAAAGAAGAGATTTTTGGACCTGTATTAAGCATAATGCAACCTAAAAACTTAAATGAAGCCTTAGATATTATTAATAACAATATGTTTGGTAATGGAACTTCTATTTTTACTTCCAGTGGGGCCAGTTCAACTAAGTTTAGAAGAGAAGTGAAAGTTGGGCAAGTGGGTATTAATGTACCCATACCTGTTCCTTTACCTTTTTTCTCCTTTACTGGATGGAGAGGCTCTTTTTATGGGGATTTGCATGCTTATGGAAAACAGGCAATAACCTTTTATACAGAAACAAAAACAGTAACAGAGAAATGGTTTGAAGAAGAAGAACATGAAGAGGTTGCTTTTAATTTTAAAGAAGACCACTCAAAATAATAAAAGTAGAATTATGGTAAAAAATAAAATAACAATAATTACGGGTTCCGCATCTGGAATTGGCTTAAGTATAGCAAGAGTATTTGCAAAAAATGAAGCAAAAATTGTATTATCTGATATTAATGAAGAAGCATTAACTAAGGTTCATCAAGAATTTATTAATGCAGGATATGACGTTTTAGCAATACCTTGTGATATTTCTAAAGAAGAAGATATTAAAAACTTAATTAAACAAAGTATGAAACATTATGGACGTATTGATATTTTTATCTCAAATGCGGGGATTCAACATGTTGATAAAATAGAAGATTTTCCTACTTCTAAATATGAGTTTATGTTAAAACTAATGTTAGTGGGTCCTTTTATTGCGATAAAAGAGTTGTTCCCTATTATGAAAAAACAAGGTTTTGGAAGAATAATTAATATGGCTTCTATTAATGGCCTGGTTGGATTTGCTGGAAAAGCAGGATACAACTCTGCAAAACATGGTTTATTGGGGCTTACAAAAGTGGCAGCGTTAGAAGGTGCAGAAGATAATATTACGGTTAATTCAATTTGTCCTGGATATGTGGATACACCATTAGTAAGAAATCAATTAGCAGATATTGCCAAAAACAGGAATATGAGTGAAGAAGATGTTTTAGAAGAAGTCATTTTAAAACTGGTTCCTCAAAAGAAATTATTAAGCTGTGATGAAATTGCCAATTACGCCATGTTTATAGCAAGCGAACATGGAAGATCAATTACAGGACAAGCTTTAGTAATGGATGGTGGATATACGATTCAATAAAGAAGAATAAGGCAGCTTTTGTCTTATTTTTTGGGTAAAAAAAGTGTTTATAGCTAAATAAATCATTTTCTCTCAAACTGTCATAATAATATCATTTTTTCGTTTTATAATTAGAAGAAGAAAATCACAAATAAAATAATTTAGATTCTTTTATTTGTGATTTATTAGCTGTTTATTAAGGAAAACAATATGGAAAAACAAATACAAATACACCAAATTTCTGAATTTTTAAAAGATGGAATGACTATTGCAATTGGTGGTTTTATGGGCTGTGGTAATGCACATAATATCATTGACGAAATTTTAAAAAGCAATGTTAAAAATTTAACACTAATTGCTACAGATACTGCAAGAGATGGATATGGTATTGGACGTTTAATTGATGACAGAAGAATTACAAAACTGTTGGCTTCTCATATTGGTACGAATAAAGAAACACAAAAACAAGTTATTGAAGGCTTTATTGATTTAGAACTTGTACCTCAAGGAACCTTGGCTGAACGTATACGAGCGAGGGCTGCAGGACTTGGGGGAGTGTTAACACAAACAGGTTTAGGTACTGAAGTTGAAATTGGAAAAGAAGTAATTACAATTGATGGAAAAGATTATATTTTAGAATTACCAATTAAAATTGATCTGGCATTTATTTCAGCACAAAAAGCAGATGAAGCCGGGAACTTGGTATTTAATGGAGCAACTAGAAACTTTAATGTTCCAATGGCTGGAGCTGCAAAAGTAACAATTGCTGAGGTAGAAGAAATTGTTAAAAATGGCGAATTAGATCCCAATTTTATCCATACTCCATTTATTTACATTAATCATATTATAAAGGCCTAAAGATGGAAGCAAAACAAATAATAGCTGCACGTGTTGCACAAGAATTCAAAAATGGTGATTTTGTTAATTTAGGAATTGGACTACCTACTTTAGCAGTAGATTATATTTCAAAAGATATTCATATTAATCTTCATTCTGAAAATGGATTTGCTGGTGTTTGGGATAAAGCTAACGAAGAAACCTTAGATAAAGATGTTGTAGATGCAGGAGGTACGAATGTGGTGCTTCAAAAAGGGGGTATTTTCTTTGATTCTGTTACCTCTTTTGAAATCATCAGAGGAGGGCATTTGGATATGACAGTATTAGGAGCTCTTGAAGTAGATGAAGAAGGAAATCTTGCTAACTGGAAAATTCCTGGAAAACTATTACCTGGAATGGGAGGAGCAATGGATTTAGTCAATGGTGCTAAAAAAGTGATTATTTCTATGGTTCATACGGCACGTGGGAATCCTAAAATACTTAAAAAATGTACTCTTCCTTTAACAGGAAAAGCAGTAGTAGATATGATTATTACTGAAATGGGCGTTTTTGAGTTTATTAATAATAAACTTCATTTAACTGAATTAAGTAAGGGTGTTAGTTTAGAAGAAATTAAAGCATTAACCCCTGCTTCTTATGTTGTAGCGTTAAAAGACTAAGGAATAATATGAAAGTATATATAGTAGAAGCAAAACGATCTGCAATTGGAAGTTATTTAGGATCTTTAAAAGATTTAGATCCTGGACATTTAGCAGGTGAAGTAATAAAAGATCTTGTAAAAGATTTTGATAAAAACAGAGTAGATGAAGTGATTGTTGGGAATATTTTATCTGCTGGACATTCTCAAGGAATAGGAAGACAGGCTTCAATTTATGGAGGCCTTAGTGAATCTACTGTTGCTTATTCTTTAAATATGTTATGTGGTTCTGGAATGAAAGCGTTAATGACAGGTGTTTCTGAAATTAAAGCAGGTGAAAAAGATGTCATTATTGCAGGTGGGGTTGAATCTATGTCAAGCGCACCTTATTTACTTCCAGGAAAAGGAAGAAGTGGTTTAGGGCTTGGAAATGTAACTATGGTTGATTCTATGGTTAATGATGCTTTAATGGATGCTTTTGGTGGTTACCATATGGGTATTACTGCTGAAAATATTGCGGACAAATATTCTATATCAAGAGAAAAACAAGACGAATATGCAATTAATTCTCAAAAGAAAGCGATAAAAGCTGATGATGAGAATAAATTTAAAGATGAAATTACGCCTATTGTTATAAAAAACAGAAAAGGGGATACTATTTTTTCAAAAGATGAATATATAAATAGAAGAACCTCTTTGGAAAAATTATCAAGTTTAAGACCTGCTTTTAAAAAAGGTGGAAGTGTAACTGCTGGTAATGCTTCTGGAATAAATGATGGTGCTAGTTTTACTCTTCTTGCTTCTGAAAAAGCAGTTAAAGAATTAAATTTAAAACCATTAGTTGAAATTATTGCTCATACTCAAGTTGGAATCGATCCTAATGTGATGGGTTTAAGCCCTGCTTATGCTATTAAAGCTTTGCTTGAAAAAACGAAAATGACCTTTGAGGATATTGATATTATGGAAATTAATGAAGCTTTTGCTGCTCAAAGTTTGGGAGTTTTTGAAATGTTAAAAGAAACATGTCACTTAAGTGAGAAAGATATCAATGAAAAAATCAATGTAAATGGTTCTGGTATTGCATTAGGTCACCCAGTAGGTGCAAGTGGAAATAGAATTATTGTTTCATTGGTACATGAAATGTTAAAAAGAAAAAGTGAATATGGCATTGCTTCTTTATGTATAGGTGGAGGCTTAGGAACGGCTGTTTTATTAAAAAGAGTAAACTAATAGTATTATTAAATACTCTTTGATATAATTCTAAAATGTTAAAAAGGTATGTAATGAAAACAAAAAAGAAAAAATCTTTACGAGGCAACTTAACCTTTGAGGATGTTTTATTAGATACCCTTCCCAATCCTGTTTATTATAAAGATATGCAAGGAATGTTTATTCGTTGTAATACCTCTTTTGCTAAACTTCTTGGCACGAGTAAACAAAAAATCATAGGTAACTCTGCCTATGACTTTTTCCCTAAAACAGTAACTGACAGACATAAAATAATTGATAAAAATATTATGAGTACCTTAAAACCTTATGAAGATGAAGTCTATTTTATAAGCAATAAAGGTGAAATTTTATATTTTATTTTAAACAAAGCAGTCTCTTTGCATCCTAATGGAGAAGTGGCTGGTATTGTCTGTGTGATGAATGATATTACAGAAAGAATAAAAGAAAAAGAGTTTTTAATTCAACAAAGCAAGTTTGCTGAAATGGGAGAAATGATTGCTTCTATTGCTCATCAATGGAATGAACCTTTAGTAGAACTCTCTGCACAAATTCAAAGAATGCAGTTGTATTACAACATGGATAAAATCAATAAAGACAAAATGTCTGATTTTGTTAATGACTCTATGATTCAAATACAATATATGTCAGAAACCTTAAGTGATTTTAGAAACTTTTTAAAACCTTCTACACTAAAAAAAAGTTTTGGTATCAAAAAAGCCATACGTGATATTTTTGATATTGTAGGAAAACAGATTTTTTATTTTAATATTCAAGTCATTTTTGATTTTGAAGAAGTGAAAGATGAAATGTTTATTTATGGTTATGAAAATGAAATGAAACAAGTGTTATTGAATATTATTAACAATGCTAAAAACAAAATAGTTAAAGTCAATGAAAGCTCAGATTTTAAAGGAAAAATAAATATTCGTCTTTCTTTTTGTAATGATTATAATTTAATAGAAATAAAAGACAATGCGGGGGCTATTAATGAAGAGATAAAAGAACAGCTTTTTGAGCCTTTTTTTACTACCAATGTAAATGGTACAGGTTTTGGTTTATACATGGCAAAAATAATTATAGAAGATAAAATGCATGGGAAAATTACTGCGCATAATGACAAAAACAATGCAATTTTCACCATAAAAATTCCTAAAAGTAAAGAGAAATAACATGAAAATACTATTATTAGAAGATAACAAAACATTAAATGAAACCATTATTCTAAAATTTGAATTAAAAGGTTATCAAGTAGACTCTTTTATTGATGGAAAAGAAGCCTATTCTAATATCACAAATGGATATTCTTGTTTTATTTTAGATATTAATGTTCCTAATGTTAATGGTATTAAAATTCTTAAAAAAATAAGAGAATATTATGATGATGTTCCTGTTATTATTATTTCAGCAACCGTAGAATTAGATATTATTAAAGAATCCTATGATTTTGGTTGTAATGATTATTTAAAAAAACCTTTTTTTATCGATGAACTAGAAATTAAAGTAGATAAACTGTGTAATATTACTAAAAAAACAGTAGCTTTTGATAAAAATTGTTATTTTTCTTTTTCAGAGAGTTGTATTAGTATTGAAAATAAAAAAAGCCAATTGACACAAAAAGAGAATTTATTAATGAATTTATTTTTAAGAAATAAAAATGAAATTGTTTCTTATGAGAACATACAAAACTATGTTTGGGAAGGAAACTATGCTTCTTTGGATGCTATTAGAACACTGATTAAAAGATTAAGAAAAAAATTCGAAAAAACCTACATTCTTGCTTCTTCTAATCGAGGTTATATGTTTGAAGTAGAATAAATTAGGAATTTATTTAAATATTCCTAATATTTCTCTCATATTTTGTGTTGACACTTTTTTAATATTTAAGGCTTTTAATTGATTTCTTAAATATTCTACTTGTTTTTGATTACTTAAGGCTATATCTCCATTAGGAAGTTTTCTTGAGTTTTCGAAACCAATTCTATTATGCCCTCCTAAAACAGCAGCTGCTGATAAAGAAGGAATTTCCATTTCTCCAAAAGCACATAACATCCAATGTACATCTTTTTCTAAAGACAAGTCTTTTAAACTTTGTAAATACGGAATTAAATCTTTAGCATCACAGCGCTGATCTTTTGCATAACGTCCCAAGACAAATAAAATACTGTGTTTATTTCCTTGAATGATTTCTCGCTCCAAAAGATTCGCAAAACGTTTGACATCTTCAATCGAATATAAAATATGCTGAACCCCAATATTTTCTTCTCTTGCAAAAGAATAAAAATCTTTTGCAGCATGCAGTTCTTCTTTTGTATCATTTAAAATAAGCTCTCTAATTGCAACAGATGTTGCCTGTGGTTTTAACTCTTTTATTAAGGATATCATTTCATTTGCTTTATACATTCCAACTGCTTCTGTAGTAGCTTGTATGATAAAATCTTTTGAACAAAGTTTTTTTATAGCTTTTGTTGTATCTTGATATTTTTTTACATCTAAAATATGTTTGAAATTATCGGCTCTTACATGTAAATGTATTGCTTGCGCTCCTGCTTGTTCACATTCATAAGCCGTATTTGCAATATGCTCTTCTTTTAAGGGTAAAGCTTCATGTTCATCTTGTAATAACCTTGCCCCATTAGGTGCTACCATTATTCCTGCATTCATACTAAACCTTTTTCTTCTAAACTTTGATTAATTGCTTTTTCTAAAATATCAACGAGTTCTAAAACTTGTTCTTTATTAATTATAAAAGGAGGTGCTAATAAAATGTGGTCACCTTCTTTTCCAAAGTTAGTTCCACCCATTGGATAACAAAGTAATCCTAAGTTTTTTGCTGTTGATTTTATATGTGCAAAAAGTTTATGTTTGGGATCAAAACATTCTTTTGTTTTTCTGTTTTTTACAAGCTCTAAACCAATAAATAAACCTCTTCCTCTGATATCTCCTACATGCTTGTGATTAAAAAATCTTTTTTCTAAGGTGCTTTTTAAATAATGCCCCATTTTTTGAACATTTTCTAATAAATTTTCATTCTCAAATTCTTTTAAAACAGCAATTCCTGCAGCACAAGCTGTTGCATGTGCAATATAAGTATGTCCATGAGAAAAATCTCCAGAACCTTCTTCAATAGCTTTACAAATTTTTTTAGAAATTAAACAAGCAGCTAAGGGCTGATAACCAGCACCAATTCCTTTAGCAATAGTAATTAAATCTGGTTTGACATGGGTATATTCACTTGCAAATAAATATCCCGTTCTTCCTGTTCCACACATGATTTCATCAAATACAAGTAATACTCCATATTTATCGCAGATTTCTCTTACTCTTTTATAATAAGACAGAGGTGCTTCAACAGCACCTAGGGTTGAACCAACTAAAGGTTCAAAAATAAATGCGGATACAGTATGGGCTCCTAATTCTAAGATTTTTTCTTCTAATAAATTAGCAGCTCTCAAACCATATTCGCTCAAACTTTCATTGTCTTTTTTAAGTCTGTAAGCATAAACGGGGTCAATATGGTGCATACATGTAGGCAGATATGGTAGAAAAGCTTCTTTTCTTTTTATATTTCCACCTGTTGCTAAAGTGGCCAGCGTATTTCCATGATAACTTTGTAAGCGCGCAATAATATTTTTACGCTGTGGTTCCTTATTTTCAAGATGATACTGTCTTACTAGTTTTAAAGCCGTTTCAACTGCTTCAGAACCTCCCGTTAAAAAATAAACCTTATCAAAATTATCAGGAGCTCTAGAGATAAGCATTTGTGCTAATTCTTCTGCTGGTTTAGACGTCATAAAAGAAGTATGTGCATAAGGTAAAGCATCTAACTGTTTTATTATGGCATCTTTAATATTTTGATTGCTATGTCCTAAACAAGATACGGCGGCACCTGAGGAACCATCTAAGTATCTTTTCCCATTTTCATCAATGAGATAAATACCATCACCTTTTACAGCAACAGGAAGATCTGCTTTTAAACTTCTTTGTAAAATATATTTTGAACTCATGTTTTATCCTTAACGTAATAAAATAATCTTATTTCCTGTATGGAAATAGTGTTCTTTTATTGTATTTTCAATGTTTTGTGTATTTTTGCTTATCAAAGCATCTGCAATTAATTGATGTCTTTGTTTTATTTCTTCTCTTGAATATAATTTTGAAAGATTTTTTGAAAAAAGTAAATGAGACTTTTTATTTAGTTTTTCCAATTCATTTAATAAAAGAAGATTTTTAGCGTACTTTAAATAATGTTTATGAAAAAGAGTTCCAATACCAGCAATATCTTTTTCACTGTTGGTATTTTTACTCATCTTTATTACATAAGCATTTAATAAATCATAATCTTTTTTAGTTGCATGTGTAATAAAAGAGGTTGCTAAAAAACCTTCTATTATTCCTTTTGCTTCATAGGTATCAATAATATCTTGTTTATTAATTTCTTTTACAAATACACCTCTTTTTTCTATTTGCTCAAGAATTCCTAAACTTACCAAATGTGAAAAAGCTTCTCTTATTGGGGCTCTACTTACTTTTAACTTATTTGCTAGGTGGGTTTCTTTTATTTGATCTTTACTTTTGAATTCATTATTAAGTATGGCTTCAAAAATATAATCCACTATCATGTTTTTTAAATTGTCCTTTATTTTAAGGGACATAGTATTTCCTTTTGTCGACAATATATATATTATTGTCGACAATTTTAGGCTCTTTTTGCTTAAAAATACTTTAAATTAAAAATAATAATTAAATAGGATTTGTTGAGGACTTTAGTTTCCTAATAAAGGTAAGTATAGTAGGTAAAAAAAATAGAAAAAAAAAGCCTAGTTATAAAATAACTAGGCTTAGATTTATAAGAGAGAAAGATTAAAGGCTTTTATCCTCTGAACTCTCTTCTTTTTTCTTTTTTTTCTTTTTAGGAGAAGAAACCCATAATTTCTCAATATGGTTATAATGATCATCCAATCGTGAATGATTTTTCACGATTTTATCTTGATTGTTTTGAATACTGTCTCTATTTGAATCAATATTCTTTCGATTCTCATCAATTAATTCTTGCATTTTGTTCATCTTTTGTTCGTACTTATAAATAATTACATACATTGCAACTGCAATACCAACAAGTATAATCCACTCAATCATATTAAATCCTTCTTTTTAAGATTTTTGTTCTTCTTGTCTTTTTTTACGTTTTAGTTGCATCCATGCCATGAAGAATAAAAATGCAAAAACAGGAATTAAAACAATTTGTTTTGGTAATCTGTCTGTTTTAACTCTTACGGATTGAACAATCCATCCGCTATCAACACCAGCAGTTTTCATCGCTTGTACTTGTTTATTATGCCCTGGATTAACCATTGCTACTTCCATTGGTCCAAACATATTATCCAACATAAAACCAGTACCATCTAATCTTTCTTTTCCATTTTTACCTTCTGATAAAGGAAGTCCAAAAGTAAAAACTCTTTCATCTCCATCAATTGTTTCTCCTTTTACCGTGAATTCTAAAGTAGAACCAGCAGGCATAGTTCCCGCAATTTGGAAGATTTCAGACCCTGGTCTGTTTTCAAAAGGTGCTTGTACCTTGTCCCAAATATATCCTGGTCTAAACATTAAGAATGTTATTGCTAATAATAATAGTGTTTCCCACCATTTATTTCTAACCAACCAGAAGCCTTGAGTTGCTGCTGCAAAGAGCATCATTCCCACAATGGCTGTAATTACTACTACAATAAAATCAAAAGTATTTTCAATCCCTATCATTAATAACTGTGTATTAAATATAAACATAAATGGTAATAAAGCAGTCCTTATATCATAAGTAAAACCTTGAATACCTGTTTTAATTGGATCTCCACCTGATATGGCTGCGGCTGCAAAGGCGGCAAGCCCGACAGGTGGTGTATCATCGGCTAGAATACCAAAATAAAATACAAACATATGCGCTGCAATTAAAGGAATAGCAATATCATTAGCTGCTCCTAAACTTACAATTACAGGAGCCATTAAACTAGAAACTACAATATAGTTAGCAGTTGTAGGTAATCCCATTCCAAGAATAAGTGAAATGATTGCAGTTAATAATAAAATTAAGAAAATATTTCCGCCAGAAATAGTCTCTACTAATCCAATTACCACTTGTCCAACACCTGTTAAGGTAACTGTTCCAACAATAATTCCAGCAACTGCAGTAGCAACTCCAATCCCAATCATATTTTTAGCACCATTTACAAGACCTTCTTTAAGATCGTAAATACTCTCACCCATTCTTCCAAAAATAGTCTCTTCTTTTCTAAAAAAGTCCATTAATGGTTTTTGAGTAAGAACTATAAATATCATAAAAATAGATGCCCAAAATGCTGATAAATCGGGGCTTAGTCTTTCAACTGTTAATAACCAAACCAAAACAACAATAGGTAATAAATAATGGAAACCTGATTTAACAGTAAGTCCAACTTCCGGTAATTCAACAATATCATCATCTGTTAAATCAGGTACCTTAGATGATAAATACACCAACGTTACATAAGAAATTAGAATTAAAACTAAAATAGAAATAAAAGTATCATCACCCATAGTCATTTTAATAAATGCTATAACAGGAGGGAGCACATACATTAAAAAACTAATTATAATAATAACAGATAAAACACCAATCATTTTTGCTTTTTTAGTCATGAAATGTACTCTAGGTAAACCTTTCATATCCATCTTCATTGCTTCCAAATGCACAATATAAATAAGTGCGATATAAGAAATAATTGCAGGTAAAAAGGCATGTTTAATAATCTCTACAAAAGGAATTCCTACATATTCAACCATTAAAAAAGCGGCAGCTCCCATAATTGGAGGAGTTAATTGCCCGTTGGTCGAAGCAGCAACTTCAATAGCACCTGCTTTTTCAGCCGAAAACCCAACTTTTTTCATCAACGGAATAGTAAACGTTCCTGTTGTAACAACATTTGCAATTGAAGAACCAGAAATCATTCCCGTCATCGCAGAAGATACAACAGCAGCTTTAGCAGGTCCACCTTTAAAGTGACCCATTAATGAGAAAGCAACTCTAATAAAATAATTACCTGCTCCTGCTTGCTCTAAAAGTGCACCAAAAAGTACAAATAAGAAAACCATAGTGGCAGATACACCAATAGCAATACCAAAGGTACCTTCTGTTGTAATCCACATATGAGAAACAATTTTATTAATTGAAGCTCCACCATAATCGCCTAAACCAAAATATGCATAAACTAAAGCACAAAGCGCAACTATCATAAGAGGAGGGCCAAGTGATCTTCTTGCAGCTTCAAGTAATAACCCTAAACCAATAAGAGATGTAATTAAATCAAGTTGATTTGGAACTCCTAATCTCATTTCAAATACTTCTGAATTCCATACTTGATTGTAAATTAAATAAGAAACACATAATAATAATAATATTCCCATAATCCAGTCAGTAATAGGAACATAGTGTTTTGGAGAATTTTTTAATGGCAAATAACTCATATAAGCAAGAAAACCTGCAAACATTAAGTGAATTCTTTTAACAACATCGGCATTCATCCATGGTGTAAACTCTAATACCAAAGGGGATGAAACATATAGTTGGAATACAGACCATGCTAGCGCTAAATAAACAATAAAATTAGCTAAATTAGGGTTAGAGGGTGTTCTTCCTCCTGATTCTGATTCTGCTGCTATTTCTGCACCAGAAAGTTCAGGTTTTTTTTCTTCATTCATAAATACTCCTTATGAAAATGAATTTTTAAATCTCAAAGATGTGACAAATAAACGAAATGAATTTTAAAAATTAATTTTGTAAGGGAAATTTCTTTCCCTTACGTGTAAGTTTAATGAAAGCTGGGCTTACAGTAAACCTGCTTCTTTATAATATTTGATTGCGCCTCTATGTAAAGGAGCTGATAAACCATTTTTAATCATTGCTTCTTTAGTAAGATTAGTAAATGCTGGGTGAAGTTTTTTAAATGCTTCAAAGTTTTCAAATACTGCTTTAACTACATTATAAACAACTTTTTCAGAAATTTTTGAAGAAGTTACAAATGTTGCAGCCATTGAGAATGTATTAATATCATCAGGGTTTCCTCTGTACATTCCACCAGGAACAATATCTTTTCCATAGTAAGGATGAGCAGCAAGCATTTTCTCTAAATTTGGTCCTTCAAATGAAACTACTTTACTATCACAAGTAGTAGTTGCTTCTTTAATCGCTCCAGATGGATGTCCAACAACATAAATCATTGCATCAATTTTATTATCACAAAGTGCTTTTGATTGCTCAGATGCTTTTAATTCACCTGCTAATTTAAAGTCAGATTTTGTCCAACCATTTGCTTTCATTACAACTTCCATAGTACTTCTACTACCAGAACCAGGATTTCCAATATTAACTCTTTTACCTTTTAAATCAGCAAGTGTTTTAATTCCAGAATCAGCTCTTGCAATAACAGTAAAAGGCTCTGAATGTACAGAGAATACAGCTCTTAAGTTTTTATCTGCACCATTTGCTTTAAATTTATCACTACCATTGTATGCATGATATTGCCAATCCGCTTGTGCAACACCCATATCTAATTCGCCAGCTCTAATTGTATTCAAGTTATACGTTGACCCACCAGTTGATTCTACAGAACATCTAACCCCATGCTCTTTTTTACCTTTATTTACTAATCTACAAATTGATCCACCTAGTGGGTAATAAACACCAGTAACTCCACCAGTACCAATTGTTATAAATTCTGCCGCGAAAGCTGGAATTGATATTGCACCTGCTAAAACAATAGTTGCTAATTTTTTATTCATTATATCTCCTTTAATTTTAATGCTAATTTATATGTATTTCATAAATAACAAATAATCTATAAAATTATAATAGAAGTGGTTTTTTTTGAAAAACCGAACTTCTTTGCCTATAATTTTATATTTATTGCGCTAATTTTATAAATGTTTACGATAAAGATATCTTCATCTTATAAACTATCACCATTAACATTGATAAAGTATATAAATAAATAATGACATGATTATGACAAAGTAAGATTATTAAAAGAAAATAAAAATTATTAATTTAAATATAAAATTACAATGTAACATGATAATGTAAAGCTAATTTAAGTTATTAAAAAGAAGGATTCTTTCAATGCAATTGTCAGCTCCTCTTTATTGGAACTTAGCTAAGATACTTAAAAAATAAGGATGATAATGCAGCATTTAATTACTAGCTCTGATTTTACGAATGAAGAAATTTTAGACTTATTTGCAGAAGCCAAAATATTTAAAGATTTGACTACAAATAAGGCTCTTAGTGGAAAATTAATAGTAACTTTGTTTTTTGAAAACTCAACGCGTACGAGGTCTGCTTTTGAAATTGCTGCTAAACGATTAGGGGCGGATATTGTTTCTTTGGATATTGGAACTTCATCTGGTTCTAAGGGTGAAACTATTTTTGATACAGTTGCTAATATCAATGCTATGAAACCAGATGCTATTATAATTAGACATTCTGAATGTGGTTTACCTGCAACACTTGCACAACATGTCGATTGTCCTTTAATTAATGCAGGGGATGGGAAAAATGCCCACCCTACACAAGCTTTGTTAGATTTATTCACCATAATGGAACATTTTAATGATGATGTAAAAGGAAAACGTATAGCAATTGTAGGAGATGCTAGAACATCAAGAGTTGCAGGTTCGAATAAAATGCTTTTACCAAGATTTGGAATTGATGTTTGTTTTGTAGCTCCAGATTGTTTTAAACTTGAAGGAAATGATTTTAAACAATATGACAATTTAAGTGAAATTATTGATGATATTGATATTGTAATGAGTTTAAGAACACAGCTTGAAAGACACAATGAAATCTACTTTGCTTCCATTCAAGAATATGCAAAAGATTATTGTATTACTAAAGAAGTTTTTGGAGATCGAGACATTTTATTATTACATCCAGGTCCTGTAAATAGAAATGTAGATATTTCAGATGAAATGTTAAAAGATAAAAGAAATAAGATTCTTGAACAAGTTTCAAATGGTGTAGCTGTTAGAATGGCAATATTAAAAAAATTAATAAAGTAAATGATTAAAGAAAATCTTAAAAACAAACTTAATCACTATGGCTCATTAAAAGAGCCCTTTTTATTTATTAATTCATATGATTCTTCTATGAATGATTTTTTCTTACTAAAAGATCTTCCACAGGATGTAAATTTTGAAATGAATGTAAAAGTTTCTTCAAAAATAAATAAAAATATTCAAATAAAAAAAGAGCTGATCTCTTTTAAAGCCTATAAAAAAAAATTTGACACTATTCAAGAAGAAATAAAAAGTGGAAACTCCTATTTATTAAACTTAACCTGTAAAACAAAAATCAACTGTGATTTATCTTTAGTGCAAATATATGATTTAGCAAAAAGTAAATTTAAAATAAAATATAAAAATGAATTTGTGTGTTTTTCTCCTGAGCGTTTTATTGAAATTAAAAAAAATAAAATTTCTACCTATCCTATGAAAGGCACAATTGACGCCAATCTTCCTAATGCAAAAACAAGAATTTTGGGAGATTTAAAAGAAATGGCCGAACATACTATGGTTGTTGATTTATTACGAAATGATTTATCTATGGTTTCATCTAATGTAAGGGTAAATACCTTTAGATATATTGATAAAATAAATGCAGGAAATAAAGAACTTTTACAAATAAGCTCCAAAATTTCTGGAAACCTAGAAAGTTCATGGCGTAACAATATTGGAGACATCTTAGACAAACTTTTGCCTGCTGGTTCCATTACAGGTTGCCCTAAAATAAATACTGTTAAAATTTTAAAAAACGTAGAAGCTTATGAGCGTGGGTATTATACGGGTATATGTGGCGTTTTTGATGGAGAAAATTTAGACACTTTTATAATGATTCGATTTATAGAGAAATCAAAAGAAGATTTATTTTACAAAAGTGGTGGTGGAATTACTTGTGATTCTGATGTTTCTAGTGAATATAAAGAACTTGAAGATAAAATATATATCCCTGCTTAAGGAAAATAATGGAATATTTTGAGACAATTAAATGCGAAAATTTGGATGTATATAATTTACACTATCATGAAAAACGTATTATGAATGCTATATCAAGAAATTTTTCTTTAAGTGAATTTATTTATCCTCCTTCAAAAGAATTATTGAAATGTAAAGTAATCTACAATGAAGATGAAATTTTAAGTATAGAATTCTCACCTTATATAAAAAAAGAGATTAAACGTTTTAAATTTGTTCGTGATAATAAAATAGAGTATTCTAAAAAAATGTTAAACAGAGAAAAAATAAATCTTTTGTATCTACAAAAAGAAAATGCTGACGAAATTATTATTGTTAAAAATAATTTGATAAGTGATACTTCAATAGCGAATATAGCAATTTTTGATGGGGATATATGGTTAACACCTAAAATACCTTTATTAAAAGGAACTATGAGAGAAAAGTTACTGCAAAATGGTGAAATATTTGAAATAGACATTAGTGTAAAGATGTTTAAAAAAGCAAAAAAAGTAGCTTTACTTAATGCAATGATTGGTTTTGATGTACTTAAGACTTATTCGTGTTTATCATAAACTCTTGTTAATAATTCTTCCCACTTATTGTTACCTTTCCAATTAATTCTAACTTTTTTTCCAAAACTTTCATTTGAAAGTAAATAAGAAGCACTTTCATTAAAAGCAAACTTTGGACTTAATTTTTTTCGTATGGTCAAAGGAACAACTTTAAAACTTAAGTTATCCATAACCAAAGGAATGGCTTTTTTATGTTGTAAATACAAAAGAACCATATGATCTGTTTTTGCGCCTTTTACTTTAACAACAGATAAATAGAGTTTTTTCTTTGGAATTCCTAATTCAATGAGTGAAAAGTATTTTGCAATAACATAATCTTCACAATCTCCTTTTCCTTGAATTAAAAATTCTTTTCTTGTTGCCCAATGATCGCCAATTTTATATTGTGTTTGGTCTAAAACGGGCATAATCTTATTGTAAAAAGCATTAATATGAGAGAGTTTGCGTATTGTTGAATAATCTTTTATTTTTTCTTTTAATTCATTGTACATAAGGATACGTTTTAATGCAGCTTTTTTTTGGGGTAAGTGTTTTATTGTTTCCACATCTTTTTTTGTAAAACTTAAACGATTAGCCTCTAAAACATTAAAAAGCAAAATTAATGATAAAATTAGTTGTTTCATAAGTTAGTTTAGCATAAAATTGTACTTTAAAGAAATAAATATGAAAAAAATATGGAGTAAGAATATGATAAATAATATATTAAAAGATGAAGAATATAAACACTTAATTTTAAAACAAAGCAAAGAAACAATTGAATTATTAATGGCAAAAAACGTTGAGTTCGCAGTTACAGCAAATTTAAAAGGTTTGCATTTTGAACCAGACTTACCTAAAAGTATTAAATCCAAGTTGGCTAATTTCTCACTATTTGTTTTAAGTAATTATACTTATACTACAATATCCTTAAGCGATACGACTATGACTTTTGAAGCTGGTTTTGGGGCTGAAAACTTTGCTACAATAGTAAGTGTTCCTTATATTTCGATTTTTCAAATCGTTATTGATGAATCAATTATTTTCATAAATACGCTTGCAACTATGGATGATTTACAAGAACAAAATAACTTTCATGACAAATCTATGAATGTGTTTAAAAACAACCCATCTAATAAAGATTTATTGGATTAATGCAAAAAGAATTTAAAAAAGCTTTTGAGGTCTCTATTCCCGTAATGATGGGATATTTGGTTTTAGGCTTTGCATTTGGTCTTTTATTGGTTTCTATGTCCTATGATTGGTATTTAGCACCCCTTATGTCTGTATTTATTTATGCAGGAGCTTTACAATTTGTTGCCATTGGTTTTTTTAATGCAAAAATGGGGTTTATTGATATTGCTATTGCTTCTTTATTCATTAATATAAGACAGAGTTTTTATGGTTTGTCTTTATTAAAACGTTTTAAAGATACTAAACCCTTTAAAAACTATTTAATTTTTGCATTAACAGATGAAACCTATGGTTTATTAACAAGTATAAAAGAGGATAAAACCTTATCCAAAAAACATTTTTATTTTTATTTAGCCGCGCTTAATCAATCCTATTGGATATTTGGTACACTTCTTGGTTCAATTATTGGTCTAAATATTCATTTTAATACAGCAGGTTTGGAATTTTCTCTAACCGCCTTATTTGTTGTTTTATGTTTGGAACAATATAAAAATTTAAGAAATATTTACCCTTTTCTTATTGGTGGGAGTTCTGCTTTATTTTCTTTATGTTTTGTAAGCAGTGATAAAATGTTAATTGCTTCTATTGTGATTTCAATAATATCTCTCTTAGTATTAAAATCTAGGGTGATTAATGAACAATAATGAGATATATATAGCCATAGTTATTATGGCACTTGTTAATTATGCGACAAGATTATTTCCTTTTTTATTTTTTAGAAAAAAAGAACTGCCGGCATTTTTGGTTTATATTGAAAAGTACTTTCCTGCTGTTATTATGACTATACTTGTATTATATACGCTAAAAGACATCTCTTTTGTTACTGTTCCTTATGGGTTTAAAGAAATAAGCGGAATTGTTTTTACTGGACTTTTACATATATTTTTAAGAAACTATTTAGTGTCTATTTTTCTAGGAACACTGTTTTATATGATACTCATACAATATTTTTAAAGAAAGAAATAATAGAAATTCTTAGCTTTGATAACAACTCTTTTTAATAACATAAATCTTTTTTTAGATGCAAGTTTACTGACAGCATTCAATGTTAGAATATTTTTGTAAATTAAAGGAGTTATTATGAATGTGAAAAATGTTATTGCAAGTACTCTTGCAAGCGTTGTTTTTTTTGCACCCTTAAGTGCAAAAGAATTAGAGAACAAGTTAGTAGTTATTACGTCTTTTCCTAAAGATTTAACAAAATCTTTTAAAAAAGCCTTTGAAAAAAAATACCCCAATGTTAAAGTGGAGATGTTAAAGAAAAAAACCACAGCAGGTATTAAATACATCCAAGAAACAAAAAAGAATAATAAAGCAGATATTTATTGGGTCTCTGCTCCAGATGCTTTTGAAGTATTAAAAGACGATGATTTGTTGCAAGTGTATAAATCAGTGACAAAAGGAATTCCTGAAACAATTGGATCTTATCCTTTAAGTGATCCCGATGGTTTTTATTCAGGAGTAGCAGCTGCTGGATACGGAATTATGTGGAATAATAGATATTTAAAAGCTAAAAAATTACCAGCGCCACAACAGTGGAAAGATTTATCCAAAGCAATATATTATAGACATATAGGTATGTCCGCACCTTCTCGTTCAGGTACTACGCATTTAACTGTTGAAACCATGCTTCAAAGTGATGAAGGTTGGAAAGGTGGTTGGAGAAATATTAAACGAATGGCTGGAAACTTTAAAACAGTAACAGAGAGAAGTTTTGGTGTTCCAGATGGGGTTAATACTGGTTCTTTTGGTATAGGAATTGTGATTGACTTTTTTGGTTTAAGCTCAAAAGCAAGTGGTTTCCCCGTTGATTTTACCTACCCTAGATATACAGCTGTTGTTCCTGCAAATGTTGGAATTATTGCCAATGCACCTCATGTAAACACGGCACGTGCTTTTGTAGATTTTTTAAGATCAAGCGAAGGTCAAAGTATTTTATTGGAACCAAAGATTTCCAGATTACCTATTAATCCAGATGCATATAAAAATGCGCCTGCAAATTTTCCTAATCCTTTTAAAGACTCTAGTATTGGGCAAGATATTAATTTTGATGTAAAATTATCAAAATCAAGATATAACCTAGTAAATGCTTTGTTTGATGTGATGATTACATATAGATTAGCAGATTTAAATGAAGCTACCAAAGCTTTACAAGAAGCTGAAAAACTATTAGCAAGTAATGGGAATGACAAAGCAAAAAAATTAATTGCAGATGCTTGGCTTTTAATAGATAAAACGCCAGTAAGCGAAGAATTGGCATTAAATGATGATTTTACAGCTATTTTTAAAACCAAACGTAAAAAAAGAACAGACAAAGTATTTGGAAGACAAGCTCAAGTTGAAGAAAAATGGGATCGAGAAGTAAAAGACAATTACCAACAAGCAAAAACCTTAGCTAATTTAGCTATTGATATTTTGAATTAGTCTTAATATGGCTAAGAACGGTACATTAGGTGAAAAAGGGTTATTTTTAATAATAGCCCTTTTTTTACTTGTTTTTTTAGTAGGACCTGTTGTACAGGTCTTTTATGTTGCATTTATTGATGTTAGCACAGGTAACTTAAGTCTTATTAATTTTGTGGACTTTTTTAATACCTCTTTATTTATGGAATCATTTTATAATTCTTTTTATGTGGCATCAATGTCTGTTGTTGTGGCTTCTATTATTGCACTACCTTTGGCGTATTATACTTCACGCTTTGATTTTAAAGGTAGTGTAATAATACAAAGCTTAGGATTTATTCCGTTAATTATGCCTCCTTTTGTAGGTGCCGTTGCAATGCAGCTGTTTTTTGGAGAAAATGGAAGTGTAAATTTATTTTTAGAAGATACTTTGGGATTTAAAATTCCTTTTATGGATGGTTTAAATGGAGTAATATTTGTACAAAGTATTCATTATTTTCCTTTTATATTATTAAATCTTTCTGCTGCATTAAATAATATTGATAGAAGTATGGAAGAATCAGCTCAAAACTTAGGATCTTCTGGTTTTGGTTTATTTAGAAAAATTGTATTTCCTTTAGCAATGCCTGGTTATATAGCAGGGGCTGTTTTAGTATTTATAAAAGTATTTGATGATTTAGGAACTCCTTTGTTATTAAATGTAAATAATATGCTTGCACCTCAGGCGTATTTACGAATTTCTTCTATTGGTATTGATGATCCTATGGGATATGTTATTGCTGTTGTATTAGTTGTATTTTCTTTGGGGGCGCTGGGAATTGCAGGCTGGGCCTTAAAAGGAAAAGATTATTCAACCACACAAAAAGGTGGGGGTGGTCTTAATAAAAGGAAAATGACAACAATGGAAGCCATTGGTGCCTATAGTATTGTTATTTTTACTTTGTTGATTGTTTTATCACCTCATTTTGCTTTGACTTTATTATCTTTTGCAACAATTTGGTCTTATAGTATTTTTCCAGATGCGTATACAACTGCACATTATGCAGAAGTATTTACAGAAACACCTGAGTTTATTACCAATACACTTATTTATGCTTCAGGCGCAGCCATTATGGATATTATTTTAGGCGTTAGTATTGCTTATTTAGTAATACGAAGTAAAATAAAGATTAGAAAAACTCTGGATTACGTAGCTATGTCAGCCCTAGCAGTTCCTGGTTTGGTTCTAGCTATTGGTTATTTAAGAACGTTCTCAGATGTGGAATTACCAAATGGACAAATGTTAGCTTCTTGGTGGTTAATGTTAGTGATTGCTTTAGCTGTAAGAAGATTACCTTATGCACTTAGAGCTTGTACTGCTGCCATGCAGCAAGTTTCTGTTTCTTTAGAAGAAGCCAGTGAAAATCTTGGTGCTTCAAAATTTAAAACCATGAGAAAAATTACTATTCCTTTAATGGCAGGAGGAATTTTAGCTGGTTTTGTCACCAGTTTTGCAACCGCTGCTGTTGAATTATCAGCAACGATTATGTTGATTTCATCCGAATCAGATGCCCCTTTAGCTTATGGTATTTATATTTTTATGCAAAGTGCATCGGGAAGAGGTGCCGGAGCAGCTTTAGGAATTATTGCTGTTGTTATTGTAGCTCTTGGAACGTATATATCGTATAGATTTATGGAAAATAGTAGAAAACAAAGAGAAGTGGAGAGTAAAGATGAGTAAACATGGAATTTCACTAAAAAATATTGAATTGTCTTTTGGTTCAGTAAAGGTTATTAAAAATGTCAGCATAGAGATAAAGCATGGAGAGTTTTTTACTTTTTTAGGCCCCTCTGGGTGTGGTAAGTCCACTTTATTACGACTAATAGCTGGTTTTGAGCACTGCCAAAAAGGTCAAATACTCATAGAGGGGAAAGATATTACCAATCTTCCTCCTTGGAAAAGAAAAGTAGGAATGGTTTTTCAATCCTATGCATTGTGGCCACATATGACTATTAGACAAAATATTGAGTTTGGATTAAAAGAGCAAAAAATGCCGCAAAAAGAAGTAAATTATAAAGTTGACAAAGTTTTAGAATTGGTTTCATTAACAGAGTTTGCTTCAAGGTATCCCAATCAATTATCTGGAGGTCAACAACAAAGAGTTGCACTAGCTAGAACAGTAGTTACTGAGCCTAAAGTTTTACTTTTAGATGAACCCTTATCCAATCTTGATGCTTCATTAAGAGTTGAAATGAGGCAAGAATTACTTTCTTTACAAAGAGAATTAAATCTAACAACTATTTTTGTAACCCATGACCAAGAAGAAGCCAATACGACTTCTGATAGAATAGCTTTGCTTAAAGCAGGAATTGTTCAGCAAATAGATACGCCTAATAATCTTTATGATACCCCTAAAAACTTATTTGTTGCTAACTTTATTGGTTCTGCTAATATTTTAAAAGGAAATGTTGTTAAAGAAAATGGTGAGTGTATTTTTATTACTTCTGATAATTTTAAGATTCCTGTAAAAACAGACATTCTTGGGAAGTGCAGCATCCTTTTACGTCCGCATACGCTTGTAGTAAGTACGAAAGAGGATTGTCATTTAGAAGGAAAAGTAATAAATAAAGAATTTTTAGGAAATATGGTTCGATATTTTGTAAAAGTCTTAAACAATGAATTAATTATTGACTCAATTCATTTTAAATCGAGTGTATTGTTAGATATAGGAAAACTTATTTATATTAAAACAAATGAAAATGAAAATTATATTTTAAAAAACGAATAAAATTTTACCTAAGATAAAATCTTAGGTAAAACAAGGAAATAGAATGTTAGAAACGAATATATATTTAATCAGACATGGACAAACCAAATGGAACCTTGAAAAAAGATGGCAGGGTTCTTTAAATGCAGACTTAACACAAGAGGGTATATCTCAAGCGCATAAAGCAAAAGATTTGATGCAAGAAATTACACTTCATAAAGCTTATGTGAGTCCTTTGAAACGAACAATAGATACTATTGCCATTATTTTAAAAGAATCTAACTTAGAAGCTATTTGTGTAGAGGGATTAAAAGAGATATCTTTAGGTGTTTGGGAAGGTAAAACGCAAGATGAGATCAAAAAAAATGATGCAGTACAAACTCATAACTTTTGGAATGAATCTCATTTATTTGATGTGATCGGGGCGGAAAGTTTTTTAGAAGTACAAGAACGTATGATAAAAGCTTTGGAAAATATTTTTGAGAATAATCAAGGAAAAAATATTGTTGTTGTTTCTCATTGGGTGGCAATTAAAGTGGCACTGGCACACTATTTAGAAAAAGACTTAAGCGAATTATCAAGTATCGCTGATCCCCAAAATGCACAAATACTGCGTTTCCAAAAAATAGGAGAGAAGGTTAGTATTCTTTAAGTATTAAAGAGTTCTTCTTTCTTAAATTCAATAATAACACAAAACTCATTTTCTGTATTTTCTAGCGATACCTTAGCTTTATGTAGTTCTACAATTTGAGCTACAATATTTAATCCTAAACCCGTACCTTGAGTATTACAATCTAATCGTACAAAACGCTCAAAAACATTTTTATGATGTATTTCTTCAATACCTTCTCCTTTATCCTTCATAATTAAATAGACACAATCTTTTGATTCTTTTATTTCAAAAGTAATTAAATCTTCTCCTAAAGCATTTTTAGCATATTTTAATGAATTATTAATTACATTACTAACTAAGGCTTCTATTAAAATAACATCACAATTAATATTAATCTCTTTTCTTGAATAAATAAATTCAAATTCAAAATTATTATCGTAAATTGTTGGCACAATTTTCTCAAATATGTCTTGGCATAAAGATACAAGATTAACAGTTCTAAAATGTTCTTTATTAAAAGCACCAGGATTGGTTTTAGCATAAAATAAAAGCTGATTAACAGTATGCGCCATGCTATCGATTAATTTTATTTTTTTATAGTAGTTTTTATCTACTTTTTTATCATTGAGTTGTACAAAAGCTTTTAACTCAGCAAGTGGTGTTCTTAATTGATGAGAAACGTCAGCATTAAAACGTTCCATATAAGAAATATTGCCTTTGATTCTTTGTAATAAAGCATTAATACCATCAATCATTATTTGTACTTCATTTGGTACTTTTACATGGATGGGATTTAGATCATGTGCATCCCTTGATTGTAATGTTTTTTGTAAACTGTATAAAGGGGAAAGGGCATTTTTAACTCCCCACTTTGAAATAACAGTTGCTGTAATAATGATAATAAGAGAAATGAAGATTACAAGTAATAATATCTCCCTTAATACTTCTTCTCTATTGTCTAAGGTTACAGCTAATTTAATGGTTGCATTATAAATAGAGTCTTTTTGCAAGATTTGTGTTTTTAAATAAATAACTCTGACTTCTTTATCATAATAGTTTGCATAATAAAATTGTATTTCATTTTCTTTATTTAATGGATCTGGAATATTTTTAAAACCAGCAATTATTTTGCCATCTTCATTTTGAACACTATAAAAAGCATGTCCTTTATTGTTATTTTCAAGCATATCAATAGAAAAATAAGGCAGATTTACAATTAACTTATCGTATTCAACCAGCGTCTTTTCTTTAATACTTTTTGCGGCTGCTAAAAGATTGTGATCAAAAAAGGTATTTACTTTTTGCCCAAATAATAAATACACCAGAGCAAAAATAAGTATATTAATTAAAATCATGGGGATGATAAGACGAAGTATTAATCTGTTGTATATCGAGTTATTATTCATTGTAGAGAGGTTTTTTTAAAATATATCCCAAGCCCCTTATTGTTTTTAAATCTATAGAAGTATTTAATTTTTTACGTAAACGCGAAATATAGGTTTCTATAGCGGTTGGATTAAAATCTTCATCAAAAGAAGTAATATATTGAGCAAGATTGTTTTTTGAAATAATGTTATTCGCATTTTTTAATAAGTATTCTAAAATATCATTTTCTCTTTTACTTAAATTGACAATAATATTGTTTTTTCTGAGTGTTTTTGTAAATAAGTCGAAGTGCAAATCATTGTGTATAATGCTTTTTTCCACTTTTTTATTTTTTCGTCTTAATACAGCTTCTATCCTGGCTAATATTTCTTCAAATTCAAAAGGTTTACAAATGTAATCATCTGCTCCTGAGTGTAATCCCAATATTCTTTGATCCAATTTATCTCGAGCTGAAATAATAATAACTGGAATATCATTTTTCTCTTTTCGTAATTGCGTTAAAATATCAATGCCATCAAGTTTGGGAAGTCCTAAGTCAAGAATTAATAAATCATACACATGGTTCTTTAATGCATAAATACCTTCTTCTCCATCACTAAATACATCTACAATGTAATTGGCATGAGTAAGTATAGATTCAAGTGCATCTGCTAGGGTAAAATTGTCCTCAATAACTAGTATTTTCATAACTATACATTATCATAAAGTACTTAATAAAAGAGTGAAATAGGGTTTAGTAGAAGTATTTTGGCATAAAAAAAGCTTGAAGAAATCTTCAAGCTTTTTTTAATCAAGAAATTTTATTCTTTTCCTGCAAAAGGAAAAAGAGCAGAACCCCAAGTAAGACCAGAACCAAAAGCATCAAATAAAATAGTATGACCTGCTTTAATTTTACCTTGTTCATAAGCATAATTCATAGCCATAGGAATAGAAGCTGCTGATGTATTACCGTATCTATCAACAGTTACAACAGTTTGTTCTTCAGTAAGTTTTAAAGCAGTTCCAACAGCTTTAATAATTCTCATATTTGCCTGATGTGGTATAAAATGATTAATATCTTCATTAATTAAATTATGTTTTTTCATCATAACTTGAACATCAGAAGTCAGGGTTTTAACTGCAAGTTTAAAGGTTTCATTTCCCTTCATTTTAATGCAAGCCATTTTTTGATCCAAAACTTCTTGGCTGCATGGATGCAAACTTCCGCCACCAGGAGTTTTAATTAAATCACTATAATTACCATCACTGCAGCAGTTAACATCAATAATCGCTTCATCTTTATTAGACGTAGCACATATCATTGCAGCACCGGCACCATCTCCAAAAATAAAACAGGTTCCCCTGTCTGTATAATCTAAAATAGAAGTGTAGGTTTCAGCTCCAACTATAAGAACATTTTTTTTCATTCCAGCTTCAATAAATGCTTTTGCAATACTAAGAGCATATACAAAACCAGTACAAGCAGCTGAAATATCAAAAGCTTGAACAGGTGGTAAATCTAATTTTGATGCGATTAAACATGCTGTTGAAGGCATGCATAAATAATCAGGTGTCACAGTAGCACAAATAACCAAATCTATATCTTCTTTGTTTATGCCTGCTCTTTTAATAGCAACTTCTGCTGCTCTGTATCCTAAATCAGATGATGCTTCATTTTCTTCAGAGATTCTTCTTTCTCGGATTCCTGTTCTTTTGACAATCCATTCATCGGTGGTATCGATAATTTTTTCAAAATCTGCATTCGTCATTATTTTTGGTGGAATATAAGCACCAATAGACTTAAAAGCTGCATAAGCCATATATCTTCCTTAGTCTTTGTATTTTTTTAATCTGTCTTCAATATCTTGGTTGAGATTTGAACTAGCTGCATTAATTGCTTGAAAAATAGCATTTTTTATTGCTTTTGGATTGGATTTTCCATGGGCAATAATAACAGGAGCTTTAACCCCTAATAAAGGAGCTCCACCATATTCAGCATAATCAACTCTAACTTTTAAACTCTTAAATACTTTTCTCATTAAAACAGCACCAGCTATTGATATTAATGATCTTTTTAGATTCTTTTTAAGAATCAAACCAATAGTATCAGCAACACCTTCTGCTGTTTTTAATACAATATTTCCAATGAAACCATCACACACAACAACATCAACAGTACCTTTAAAGATATCAGCACCTTCAATATTACCAGCAAAATTTGGAAGCGCAGAAATTAGCTTGTAAGCTTCTTTTGTTGCTTCGTTCCCTTTTGATTCTTCTTCACCATTTGATAATAAACCAATAATTGGTTCATCAAGTTCTAGTACATCTTCTGCATATACTTGTCCCATAATAGCAAATTCTAAAAGGTTTTTTGCATCACAATCTACATTCGCACCAACATCTAAAACCAAAGTATTTTGATTTTCACTTGTTGGCATTAATGTAGCAATTGCGGGTCTAGTAACCCCTTTAATCCTACCTATTCGTAAAGTAGCTAAAGACATTGAAGCGCCTGAATGTCCTGCTGAAACAACAGCTGCTGCTTCATTATTTCTTACAAGTTCAATGGCTTTATAAATAGTTGATTCTTTTCTTTTTAATGCATCAGTTGCAGAATCAGACATAGATATTACATCTTTAGTATCAAGTATTTCTATTCTATTAAGGTATTTTTCGGGGATTAATCTTAGGAGTTGTTCTTCATCACCTACAGCAATAGCTGTAAATTTGTTGTTGTTTTTGAGTGCCGCTAAAAGTCCATCTACAATAGGCTCGGGACCAAAGTCCCCACCCATCGCATCAATTGCGATCTTTAACATTAGTTTTTGTATTCACCAGTGTTAGGGTTAACCGTATGAGGCATCTTCCAAGTTCCATCAGTATCTTTAACAGGTCTTTTTAATGTAATCTTGTAATGTGTTCTTCTTTTAGCCGCTCTGGAATGAGAGACTCGTCTTTTTGGTACTGCCATAATATTTCCTTAAAATTCTTTTTCGAAGTCCTCATTGTTTTCTTTGCAGGTATCACATAAGTAATACTCACTTTGAAAAGATGCGACTTCACTTTGTATAATTTCATCAAAATCAATGATGTCATTGTTTAGTTCTATGATTAAATCTTCCGATTCTTCATTTTTGTGTACTCTATCGCTTACTAAAAAATCAAACGTTTCATCAAGGTCTAATGTATCAGTTTCGCTACATCTACAACACGCACACTCAATTGTTCCACGCAAGGTGGTTTCAAATTTCGCTAATGTTGATGATATCTTACAGAAAGTACCTTCAAATTTAACTGAAAGCAAAGAAGTTGAGAAATCTTTCTTTACTGTTGGTAACTTTCTAAATTCAATTTTCATAATAATTACTTATTAAGAAAGTTCTCTTGTTGCAAAATAGAAAGCGATTTCATTTTTTGCATTTTCAACAGAATCTGAACCATGAACTGCATTTGCATCAATTGAATCTGCAAAGTCTGCTCTAATTGTACCAGCTTCTGCTTCTTTAGGGTTAGTAGCACCCATTAAGTCTCTATTGATTTGCATAGCGTTTTCACCTTCTAAAACAGTTACAACAACTGGCCCAGAAATCATGAATTTAACTAAATCAGCGAAAAAAGGTCTTTCTGCATGAACTGCATAAAAAGCTTCTGCATCAGCTTGGCTTAATTGTAACTTTTTTGTAGCAACAATTCTTAAGTTTGCAGCTTCAAATCTAGATAGAATTTGACCAACTACATTTTTTGCAACTGCGTCAGGTTTAATGATAGATAATGTTTGTTCCATTTATATTTTCCTATTTTTTGTTTTTAAGTCGCGGATTATACCTAAATAAAATTTAAAAGGCAAGGCTTGATTTCTTATTTAGTAAAAAGAGCTGTATTTACTCTTTTTTGCATAAAATAAAATTTGTTTAAGTGAAATAAAGGTTAAGTTTTACTTAACCTTTATATAAAGAATACTTTTTATTCTTCGACTACTGCTTCATTATGAACAGCACCAGATGTAGTTGGATTATCCCAAACAATACATCCTTCTGTTGGACAGGCTTCTGCACATGCTGGTTCATCATTATCTCCAACACATTCTGTACAGGTTTCTGGGTTTACATAATAAATATCTTCACCAGTTGGGTTATCGTCGTTGTCCACAATTGACTCTGTTGGACATTCATCTAAACATGCATCACATGAGATACATGTATCCGTTATTCTTACTGCCATATCTTTTCCTAATGTATTTATATTTTACTTTATCACAGTAATAATAAATATTTCTTTAATATATACAGTATATTAAGTACTAAAGCAGAGTATTATGTATCAAAAAGAAACATACTATAGACAAGTTTTTTGCTTGTGATTAAAATTTATCTATTTTTATTATTAAAAATGATAGTAGTTCTTACTTTAAAGGATAAAAATTATCCATAAATAAAAATTATCTTAAATTTAAAAATTTATTCCTAAACTGTGTTTAAATTTTAGAATTTTATAATACAATACTGCAAAAGAAAAACAAAACTTTTCTTAAATCAAATTAATTATAAACAAGGAATTAAATATGTTAGTAACAAAAAAAGCTCCAGATTTTACAGCTACAACTGTACTTGCTGATGGTCAAATCGTTGACAATTTTAACTTATATGAAAACTTCGGAGAAAACGGTACTGTTCTATTCTTTTACCCACTAGACTTTACTTTTGTTTGTCCTTCAGAAATCATTGCTTTCTCTAAAAGAGTAGCTGATTTTAAAGAAAGAGGTGTAAATGTTATTGGTGTTTCTGTTGATTCACAATTTTCTCACTTTGCATGGAGAGAAACTGATGTTAAAAATGGTGGAATTGGAAGAGTTAATTTTCCATTAGTTGCTGATATCACTAAATCAATTGCTAGAGATTATGATGTTTTACTTGATGATTCAGTTGCATTAAGAGGATCATTTTTAATTGACAAAGACGGAACTGTTAGACATGCAGTTATTAATGATTTACCATTAGGTAGAAATATTGATGAAATGGTTAGAATGGTTGATACTATGTTATTTACTAATGAGCATGGTGAAGTTTGTCCTGCTGGTTGGACTAAAGGTGACGAAGGTATGACTGCTACAACTGAAGGTGTTGCAAAATACTTAGGTTCTAACGAAGACAAACTATAAGCCTTTTGTAAATAAAATTATTTACATAGCTTGGCAAAAAGCATTAATGCTTTTTGCCACTTCTTTTAACTCTTTTCCCCTTAATTAATATTATTTAATGAATAATTTGACAAAATACTAAATATAGACTACAATAAGGTAATCTAAAGAATCATCAAATTAAACTACCAAAATCTACATACTTAATGTAAAAATAAAAAGGTCATATTTCATATGGAAGAGCCAAAAACTCAAGCAAACCCGAATGCTAAACAAAATATAAAAGCAAAAAATACGAAGAACAGTCCTAGGAAACCTAGAACACATATTCCTGTTGATGGATATAAAATTGAAAAATTAAGACAATTAACATTAGAAGAGCTCTTGGTTATTGCCAATGAAGTTGATGTTGAAAATCCTCAAGAACTCAAACGACAAGAATTGATGTTCGCAATTTTAAAATCTCAAATTGATGCAGGTGGTTTTATACTTTTCACAGGTATTTTAGAGATAAAAGACGGAGGTTTTGGATTTTTAAGAGCAATGGATGGAAATTTCTCTGATACCTCTAATGATTCTTATGTATCTGCTACGCAAATTAGAAAATTTGCTTTAAGGACAGGAGATATTGTAACTGGACAAGTACGACCTCCTAATAAAGAAAGTGAAAAGTATTACGCACTTCTAAAAATAGAAGCTATTAACTACCTACCTATAAAAGAATCAAAAAACAGACCTCTCTTTGACAACTTAACTCCTTTATACCCTACTGAACGTTATACTTTTGAATATGAATCAGAAAGAATGACAGGACGAATGTTAGATTTATTTGCTCCTATGGGTAAGGGACAACGTGGTTTAATTGTTGCTCCTCCAAAAACAGGAAAAACAGAGTTATTAAAAGAACTGGCACATGGAATTTCTAGAAATCATCCCGATGTACATTTAATGGTTTTATTAATTGATGAAAGACCAGAAGAAGTGACTGATATGCAACGTTCAGTTAAAGGAGAAGTGTATTCTTCTACTTTTGATTTACCAGCACATAATCATGTACGAGTGGCTGAAATTGTAATTGAAAAAGCAAAACGTTTAGTTGAAATGAAAAAAGATGTTGTTATTTTATTAGATTCTATTACGAGGTTAGCACGGGCTTATAACTCAGTAACACCTAGTTCTGGAAAAGTACTTTCTGGTGGAGTTGATTCAAATGCTTTACACAAACCAAAACGATTTTTTGGAGCTGCACGTAATATTGAAGAGGGTGGTTCTTTAACAATTATTTCTACTGCATTAATTGAAACAGGTTCTAAAATGGATGAAGTTATTTTTGAAGAATTCAAAGGTACTGGAAACTCAGAAGTTGTATTAGGTAGAAAAGCTGCAAATAGAAGAATTTATCCTGCCTTAGATATTATCAAATCAGGAACAAGAAAAGAAGAATTATTATTAGATCCAGAAATTTTACAAAAAACGTGGATTTTAAGAAATGCAATTGCTTCTATGGATGAAGTAGAAGCACTTAAATTCTTATACAGTAAAATGAAAAAAACAAAAAATAATGACGCCTTTTTTGCAGGTATGAACGAATAATATCTTTTGTGAACTCCAATACTATTTGGAGTTCTTTCTTATATAAAAATCACTTTTAAAACAATAAAAATTTTAATGCAACTATAACAGATGCAAAACGAATAAGTGTTTTAAAAATACTCATATTTATCATTTTCAAGAATTTTACCCCCAAAAAAGCACCTACTACAATAACAGGAACAAAATACATATTAAGCGTAAGTGTTTCAAAAGTAATTAATCCAAGTCCAATTGAAAAAGGTAATTTAAAGAGATTTAAAATTAAAAAATACATGCTTCTTGTACCTACAAAAGTGTTTTTATTTAAACCCAATTGTAAAAAATAAATAGCAAGTAAAGGACCTGCCGCATTTGCTAACATAGTAGCAATTCCTGCACCTAAACCAACTACAATAAGAATAATATTGTTTTGATAGGGTTTAATTGTTTTATTTTCAAGGTAATAACCAATAAATAACATTAATAGAATAACAAAACCCAAGGTTTTCTCAAATACATCTTTATCTAAATTATCCATAATAAAATAACCTAAAATTACACCCATAGCGGTTGTTGGAAATATCTTTTTTAACAGAGTATAATCGCAGTCTTTTCTATAATAAAAAACAGCAAAAGCATCGGCAACAATTAACATTGGCAATAAAATGCCAACAGATGTTTTTGCATCAAAAGCCAAAGCCATTAATAAAACAACAATGATGCCAAGACCACCTACAGAAGTTTTAGAAAAACCAGCCAAAAAAGCAGATAAAAAAAGATAAAAAAGTACTAAATAAGATAATTCCATATAATCCTGCTTATTTTATTGTCTAATTATTTAAAAGGTTTATAATATTAGCGTAAGCACAATATAAAAAACAAATGAAAATGAGTGTTTAAAAGAAGGAGATTATTATAGTATAGGTGAAAATATTATATGTTTGAGAACTGTCATCTAATAAAATTAAAATTAATTATAAAATTATATTTAAGTTGTATAATACTAAGAGATTAATTATAAAAAAAGGATTAATATGGAAAGTATAACAATGGCAGTTTTACCTATAGCATTGATAATAATTGCAATTATTATCATAATACAGGGTTTAAAGATTGTACCTCAGTCTGATATGTATGTAGTAGAAAGACTAGGTAAGTACAATAAGGTACTTTTAGGTGGTTTAAATTTCATTATACCTTTTGTTGATACTGTTAGAACAAAATTAACAACAAGAGAACAAATGGTAGATATTCCTAAACAAGCCGTAATTACGAAAGATAATGTAAATATATCTATTGATGGCATTGTATTTTGTAAAGTTGATGATGCTAAAGAAGCTACTTATAATATTATTGATTTTAAAAAGGCTATCTCTAACCTTGCAATGACTACATTAAGAAGTGAAATTGGTTCAATGGAACTGGACAGCACGCTTTCAAACAGAGAATCGTTAAACTCTAAACTTCAAGAATCACTGGGAGCTGCAACTCAAAACTGGGGTGTTACTATTACAAGAGTAGAAATTAGTGATATATCCGTTCCTATTGAAATTGAAAAAGCAATGAATATGCAAATGGAAGCTGAGCGAGCTAAAAGAGCTACTTTAACCAAAGCAGAAGCAGATAAAGAAGCAACGATTAGAAATGCAGAAGCTTTTAAACAATCAGAAGTACTAAAAGCTGAAGCAATCGAAAGAATGGCCGATGCTTTAAAATATGAGAAAGAGAAGATTGCTGAAGGTGAAAAAAGTGCAATGGAAAGTATAAATCAAGCAATGAAAGAAAACAAAGATGCTTCTACATTCTTATTAGCAAAAGACAGTATTGCAGCATTTAAAGCACTTGCCCAAAGTTCATCTGTTGATAAAATGATTCTTCCTTATGAAGTAGCTAACAGTATAGGTGCCGTTAGTTTGATGGGGGATGCATTTTTTAAAGGAGTCAGTAATGGAAAGCCTAATTCTTAATCCTCTCGATCCTTTTCTTTTAATTGGTTTAGGGTTTTTATTAATAGCAAGCGAGATGCTTGTTACTGCATTTGTTATGCTTTGGTTTGGTCTTGGTATCATCATTGTAGGTATAATTAGTTATTTCTATTCATATACTGATGGTATCTGGCAATTAGCCAGTGCTTCAATTATTGCACTCTTGTTGTTAATAGTTTTACGAAATAAGTTTGTTCGTAAGTTTTTAAGTCCTGTAGATAAATTACCTGAAGAGAATTTCTTAAACGAAGAAGGGCAAGGAGTTATAAAAGATGGAAAGGTTTATTATAAATCTATTTTTTGGACTCCTTCTGATCTTGCGAATATTAATGATTTCGAAGAAGGTGAGGTTGTTGATGTCCTTGAGGCTTTAAAAGGCAAGGCAAAAATTAGAAAAATAATAAAAAAGTAGCCTAAGCGTGATGCAGTGATTTAACAAAATACTTAGAATTAAATTCCAGTCTTTATGTTACAATCTTGGCTTCAAAGGAATATAAATGGATTCATCTTTTTCAATTATCTCTACAGCAATATTATTGTTTTTTATTTTAGACCCTTTTGGTAATGTACCTTTATTATTAAGTATTTTAAAGAATATTGACAAAGAGAAACATCATTTCATTATTATTAGAGAGACTTTTATTGGACTTATAATCTTATTAGTATTTTTGTTTTTTGGGGAAGAGTTTTTAAGTATTTTTCATCTAGAAACTCATTCTATTACCATAGCAGGTGCTATTATATTTTTTATTATTTCTTTAAAAATGATTTTTCCTGATGCTAATTCTGAATTGTTTTCTTCTAAAAAAGGAGAAGATCCTTTGGTTGTTCCTATTGCAATGCCAATGATATCTGGGCCTGCTGCTATTGCTACTTTATTGGTATTGTCTAAAACCAACCCCAATGAAACAAGTAATTTATTTTTGTCTTTACTGCTTGCATGGTTTTTATCTTCTTTGGTTTTATTTTTTTCTCCCTTATTGTATAAAGTACTTAAAACAAAAGGACTTAATGCTTTGGAGAGGTTAATGGGAATGTTACTTCTTATTATGTCTGTACAAATGTTTGTAGATGGTATAAGAACACTCTTACCAACACTTTCGTAAACATTGAAATAAGATACTACGTTTTAAAACTTTTTTATATTGTTCAACTGTAAAATAATAAGAAGATAGTTTTCATATGTGCAAGAGATATATATGAAATTTATTTAGTATATTAATAAGACTAATTTCTTCGTAATATATAATTAATATACACTATATAATTTTCTTAAGGAATTAAGTGATTTTTGGTTACCATTCTTTCTAATATAATTATTTTTTTACTTATTTTATTCTTTTTCCCACAAATATTTGTATAGATAAATTATTTAATTAGTTATTAAGTTTTTTATTATACTATTAGATATTAATTAATTGAGGTGTAAAATGTTTAATAATATAAAATTAACAACAAAAGTCATACTTGCTGTTTTTGCAGGTGTTTTAGGCATGCTTATTATTGCCGGAAGTTCTTACAGTGGAATCTCAAAATTGGGTGTTAAAATTGAAGAAATTGCTGAATATCAAATTCCATTAAACCGTCTTATTACAGAATTAGAAAAAGATATTCTTAAAGAAGAGATTCTAACCTATGAACTAATTGTAGAGAGTAAAGATATTAATAGTACTTCTTTTAAGGAGATTAAAAAAAGAATCCTACATTTAGAAGAAGAAACGGATAAAACCTTAAGTGAAACCAAAAAAATGGTTAGCCTTGCTATCAATCATGCACAGCTTGGAAAAATTAAAGATATTTATAAACTCTTTGCTAAAGAATTACAGGTATTAGAAAAAGAGCAAGATGTATTCAAGAAAGACTTGAGTATTTTTGAAAATAATTTAAAAAATGGAAGTAAGGAAGATTTACAAAAAATGAAAGATCTCTTACATACTGAATTAGATGAAATGGATGGAAATATACAGGAATTAGTATCTCAAATGCAAGATTTATTAGACTATTCTACGAGTGAGGCAGAAGATGAAGAAAAAAATCTTTTACTTATTATTGAAGTTATTTCAATTTCAATGTTAATTTTTGTATTGATATTCTCACTTTTACTTATACGAAATATTAAAAAACTAATGGTAAATTTTAATTCAGGTTTACTAGAATTTTTTAAATATTTGAATAAAGAAAGCAATGTAATTGTTCGCTTAGATGATCGATATAGTGATGAGTTTGGATTAATGTCAAAAGCAGTAAATGAAAATATTGATTATGCAAAAAGAAATCTTGATGAAAGCCAAGCATTAATTGATGAATCAATTAATGTTTTAGGTAAGTTTGGGAAAGGTGAATTATCACAAAGAATTAATATTGATATAAAAGATGAAACACTGAATAATTTAAAAATAGTTCTAAATGAAATGGGAGCGAATACGGAAAAAAATATTGATGCAGTATTAAGTATACTTAATGAGTATTGCAAATACAATTATTTAAAACAAATTGATACACTTGGTTTAGAAGGTCATATTTTAAAACTAGCAAAAGGTATTAATTCTTTAGGCGATGCAACGACACATTTATTATGTGAGAATAAATCCAATGGTTTAAGTTTGCAAAACAGTTCAGAAGTTTTATTATCTGATGTAAGTGCATTAAACCAATCTTCAAATAAAGCAGCAGCTTCTCTAGAAGAAACATCTGCTGCATTAGAAGAAATTACGGCTAATGTAAGAGCAAACAATCAAACCATAGTAAATATGACAAGTTTTGCAAATGAGTTAAATAATTCTGCTGAAAAAGGGGAAGACTTAGCAAGCAAAACAACACAGAGTATGGATGAAATTGATACACAAGTTACAGCTATTAATGACGCCATTACTGTAATTGATCAAATATCTTTTCAAACGAATATTCTCTCTCTTAATGCAGCTGTTGAAGCTGCAACAGCAGGGGAAGCTGGGAAAGGTTTTGCAGTCGTAGCTCAAGAAGTAAGAAATCTTGCAAATAGATCAGCAGAAGCTGCAAAAGAAATTAAAGGTTTAGTTGAAAATGCAAGTGCAAAAGCAAATGAAGGAAAAAATATTTCACTTGAAATGATTAAAGGTTATAAAAACTTAAATGAGAACGTAAAAAATACAATTGAGTTAATATCCAATATAGAAACTTCGTCGAAAGAACAATTATTGGGAATTGAACAAATTAATGATACGCTTAATGCACTTGATCAACAAACCCAAAAAAATGCAGCTGTTGCTAGTAATACAGAACTTGTCGCGCAAGAAACACAAAGTATAGCAAGACTGGTTGTTTCAAATGCGGATGAAAAAGAATTTAAAGGAAAAGATTCTGTACAAGCAAAATCTTTTTCAAAAAAAATAAATCAAAATAATACAAGTACGGATGAAATAAATACTGGCATTGAAGCAAGAAGTGTAGCCCAAGCTTCACCTCTTTCTAAAAATACTGGAAGAATAAAAGACAATTCAAATTCAAAAGACGAATGGGAAAGTTTTTAAGCCATAAATACTTTTTGATATTGCTCAACTCTAAAATCAAAAGTACTGTAGTTTTTATTGTTTCTTTTGTTTTCTTTATAAATTTTGGTGCTTCCAATAAATCTGTTGGCAGCATTGGAAGGCGAGGTTAAAGAAATACTTTGAATTACCCGGTTATCATAATTAAATGAGTGTACTTTTGGTATTTCTTTATTCATAGAAATAAATTTTATGTTTTCTTCTTTGAGTATTTTCCTAAAAAAATATTCTGGGCCATTTTTTGAGTTTCCACCTGTAAATATAATCGTATCTATATTTTTGTATTCTTTTAAGTAGGACAAGATATCTCTTAATACTACATTTTGCATACCTAAATCACTGGCATCAATTTTTTCCCTACTGCAAGACTCTACAATATCACAAATGGAAATATTATGTTTATATAAAAAATCTTTCCTTTGTGTGATGGCTTTATTTGTATTTTCATATACTAAGTTTAAGGTAAAAATTCTGTCCAAACTAGGCCACAATAAACCATCACATGAACCATAAGAGAAATTGACATCTTTTACTTTTAAATCTTTTGTACAAAACCTAGGTGGGGGAAGTGTTCCTACTATCATTTTTTTTGCACTTTTAAACAAAAAAGGCTTGTGTGGGTGAAAATGCTTAAACATGTTTTTCCTCAATATTACTAAGAAATATTTTAGCTTTATTTTAACACAGTAGTTATAACTTTTTTGTTATAATAATCAAAATGTAAAATACTTAGACAAAAAGCATAAGCAGATAAAAGGCAAAATTTGAATGTTGGCATATTTGATTCAGGACTTGGAGGATTAAGCGTAGTACGTGAGATTTCTCAACGTTTTAAAGGCTTAGAAATATTTTATTTAGCGGATACTGCTTATGCTCCTTATGGAGATAAAAGCAAAGAAAAAATCTTAGCGCGTTGTATTGAAATAACATATTCTTTAATAAAAAAGCATAAGATTGATGCTTTAGTACTTGCTTGTAATACAGCAACCTCTGTTGCTATTAAAGAGCTGCGTATATTATTTCCTTCGATGATTGTTATTGGTTGTGAGCCAGGACTTAAACCAGCCACTGCATTAAGCAAAAGTTCGAAAATAGGTGTTCTTGCTACGTCTTTGACACTAAAAGGTCAAAAATACCAAGATTTAGAAAAACAATTGTCTCTAAATAAAAACGTAAGTTTTTTTGAGCAAGCTTGTCCTGGTTTAGTAGAAAAAATTGAAGAAGGAAATATAAGTAAAACAAAGGACATGTTAAGAAAGTGGCTTTTGCCAATGAAAGATAAAAATGTAGATACAATTGTTCTTGGATGTACACATTATTCATTAGTAAGTGAGATTATTAAACAAATAATGCAATATAAAATTACTCTTATAGAAACAAGCAAAGCTTTGGCTAATAGATTAATGGAATTAAGCCTTGAAAGAGGTCACTTAAATGAAGGTTTATTAACAATTAAAATCTTTTATACAGGAAAAATTAATATAAATATGGTAAATATGATATTTGAAAAACAAGAAAAAATGATACTAGGAAAATATAAAATATGAGTAATGTAGCAAATAATACGAAGGTTTTAGCCTTAAAGTACAGACCAAAACGATTTGAAGATTTAGTAGGTCAAAGTACTATTTCTCAAACATTAAGTTTAGCCCTTGATACAGATAGGTTATCTCATGCTTATTTGTTTTCTGGTTTACGAGGTAGTGGAAAAACATCAACTGCACGAATAATGGCAAAAGCTTTATTATGTGAAACAGGACCAACATCAAAACCTTGTGAAACATGTGAACATTGTAAAAGCGCTAATAGTAACAGGCATTTAGATATTATTGAGATGGATGCTGCATCCAATAGAGGTATTGATGATATTAAAGACTTGATTGAGCATACAAAATATAAACCTTCTTCTGCTAGATTCAAAGTATTTATTATTGATGAAGTACATATGTTAACTACTCAAGCTTTTAATGCTTTATTAAAAACTCTGGAAGAACCTCCTGGTTTTGTAAAATTCATTTTAGCAACAACAGATGCTTTAAAATTGCCAGCAACAATTCTTTCACGAACACAACACTTTAGATTTAAAAAAATATCTAATAAAGATGTTATTCATCATCTTTCTCATATTTTAAATGAAGAAAATGTTGATTTTGAAAGTGAGTGTTTAGACATAATTGCAAGATCTGGGCAAGGAAGTTTACGTGATACCTTAACGCTCTTAGATCAAGCTATTATCTTTTCAAAAGGAAAAATAACAACAACGAGTGTTGTTGATATGTTGGGTCTTATTGATCCAGCTTTTATGGATGAGATATTTGATATTGTATTAAATAAAAAAGACATTAATGATATTATTTTCAAACTAGAAGAATATGAAGCTAGTTCCGTATGTGATGAAATGTCAATTTATTTAAAAGACAAAATGCTTTCAAGAGATCCTCATTTTGATATTTTATTATTTGATCGATTTTTTAGAATTTTAGCAGATGCAAAACATCTTTTGGGTTTAAATTCGGATGCTTCTTTTGTAATGTTATTGTCTTTATTAAAAATGCAAGAAGCTACAAATATTAGATCAATTGACGATTTGATTAACAAAGTACAAAATGTTGAAATAATCCATCCTATTAAAGATGCAATCAATACAAATATTGTAAGTTCTCATGCAAAAACAGATGAGAAACATGTTTATGAAAACCTTAAGACTGAAGATACTCCTATTATAAAAAGTGAAAGTCAAAATCAAACAATAGAAACAAGTGAAGAAGTGAAAAAAGAAGCAACACCTACTCAAACTCCTAACAAAGAAGAAGATACAAACAACACACTTGTTTCTTTAAAAACAGAAAAAATAGAAGTGATAAATTTAACGCAAAACTCAAAAGAAGCTATTATTGAAGATATTGTTTCACATAATGCAGCCGTAAATTATGCAAATCCTTTTGATTCTCCTTCTCTTGTAATAAGTGAAAAAGTAATTATCCAAGAAGAACTTTCTTTAAATACAAATGAAAATATTACAAGTACAAATAATAATATTATTGAACAAACAAAATCCCTAGAAGATTTTTTAAGTAAAAATGATCTTGAAGCAGTAAATACTTTAAAAGAAAAAACAGTAGAAGAAACAAGTAGTTTAGAAAACGACTTAACAAAAAATTTAGAAAACAAAACAGAAGAAAAAGCGGAAGAAAAAACAGAAGAAAATATTGAAGAAAAAGTTCATGATGAATTTAAAGATAAGTTTGAACTGGTAATTAATAAAGTGTATGACAGAGATATTCAATTGGGTGAGGTTTTTGAAGAAAACTTTATTTACAAAAAGTTTGAAGAAAGTATTTTATACATCTCTTCTTTTGCACAAGGAGAAGAACGGAAATTATTATTTAAACATTTTGCACTTTTAAAATCGTTTATGTACGATGTTTATGGAAATACTATTGAAATAGAATTTGTAAAAGAAGAAATAGAAGAGCAAAAAAAAAAGCCCAGTGAGCTAAATAATGAAGTAAGTATAGATGCTAATATAGCTTCTATGGTAGAAGACGTAGTAATGGATCAAAATCCAGATAACTACGGTTCTGGATGTGTTGCTGATATGCACAAGACATCTACTCAAAGCCCTGCACAACAAGAATTACAAATAAAAGATATTTTAGAATCTCCTATGCTTAATAAAGCAAAAGAACTCTTTGATGTAAGAAAAATAACCGTTAAAACTAAAACATAAGGTAAAGAATTGAAAAAATTAGTAATTGCAACAAGAAGAAGTAAATTGGCTTTATGGCAAAGTGAATACATAAAAGCTGAGTTGTTAAAACATTATCCAGATATGGAAATTACTTTACAAGAGTTTGTAACCAAAGGCGATAAAATTCTTGATGTTCCCCTGGCTAAAATTGGTGGAAAAGGTTTGTTTACTAAAGAACTTGAAGTTGCAATGTTAGAAGGAAATGCCGACTTAGCCGTGCATTCTTTAAAAGATGTTCCTACTCAATTTGAAGAAGGTTTGACTTTGGCTGCTGTTTCTAAAAGATATGATCCAAGAGATGCATTATTAAGTAATAAATACAAAAATATTGAAGATTTACCTAAAGGTGCTGTAATTGGAACTACCTCTTTGCGAAGAAGAATGGCTCTTAAATTATTACGTCCAGATATTGAACTAAAAGATTTACGTGGAAATATAAATACACGAATTAAGAAGTTAAATAATGGCGAATACGATGCTATTATTTTAGCAGCAACAGGTGTTCAAAAACTAGGTATCCAAGATGAAGTGAAATATTTTACACCTATTGATACAAGCCTAATGATTCCTTCAATGGGACAAGCAACGCTGGCTATAGAAACGCTTGATGAACCAGAAATCATAAAATTGGTTTCTGTTTTAAATGATAAAAATGCACATATTGAATCGTTTATTGAAAGAAGTTTTGTTCATACACTAGAAGGTGGCTGTCAAGTTCCAATTGGTGTTAAAGCTACTCTTATAAAAGATGAAAAGATTCATGTAGAAGCAATAGTTGGTTTGCCTGATGGAAGTGAATATATAAAAGAAGAAATGATAGCTTCTATTGATGATTATAGTACAGTTGGCGAAGAATTTGCCCAGCTTTTTATAAAACAAGGTGCTAAAGAGTTATTGGCAAGAGCAGAGAAATTAGCGTTTAAATAGTTTAATACATTTTAAGGAGTAGATATGAGAATTAATATAGATGAGTGTTTGTTTTGTTTGGTTGATGTTCAAGAAAAATTATTCCCTTTGGTAAGCAATCATGAAGCTGTTGAGAATAACTTACTTATTTTAATAAAAGGTTTACAAGCATTAAAAGTTCCTTTTATTATAAATGAACAGTACAAAAAAGGTTTAGGAGATACTATTGCTTCTATTAAAGAGCTTGTAAAAGATGAACCTCATTTTGAAAAAGTAAGTTTTTCAATTTGTAAAAATGAAGCTATATTAGCTGCTCTTAAAAAATCAAATAAAAAAGTAGTGATAGTTGCTGGTATTGAAACACATGTTTGTATTTTACAAACGTGTTTAGATTTATTAGAAGAAGGGTTTCAGCCTGTTTTAGTTACAGATTGTATTTCTTCAAGAAGTGATTTTAATAATATTATGGCAATTGAACGTCTCGTTCAAGCAGGTGTTATTCCTACAAGTTATGAATCAATATTATTTGAATTAACTGTTCACTCAAAACACGAAGCTTTTAAAACTATTTCTTCTTTAGTAAAATAAACAAGCTTATTTACTTTTATACAAAGTGCATCTTTTTTTGTATAAAAGTAAAGCATTTAACATCTTTACCTATTTTTATTTATAAGTGTCCGCAGGTACATGCACAAAACCGTCCATAATGATTCTTGCACTTCTACTCATAGAAGCTTTTTCTACTATTAATTTATTGTTTTTTTTACTAATAATGGCTCCTACTTTCATAGCACCAGAAGGGTGACCAAAAGTCACTGTATCTTTTTCTCCGCCACCTGCTGCAATATTAACAAGCGTTCCTTGAATACAAGCAGCAACACCAATGGCAACACTCGCTGTTCCCATCATTGCATGATGTAATTGTTGCATAGATAAAGCACGTACTTGTAAATCCATTTCAGAAGCTTTTACTTCTTTTCCACTTGATGTTATAAAATCTTTTGCTGGAGAAACAAAAGCAATTTTTGGAGTATGTTGTTTTGTTTGGGCTTCTTTTGCATCTTTTATAAGACCCATTTTAAGAGCGCCTGCAATTCTGATTTTTTCGAATCTTTCTAGGGCTTTTTTATCAGAGTTGATATCCCCTTGAAGTTCAGTTCCTTTGTATCCAATTTCATGTGCATTTACAAAAATAGTAGGAATTCCAGCTGTTATCATAGTAGCTTTAAATGTTCCTACTCCTTCAACTTCTAAATCATCAACTACGTTTCCTGTAGGAAACAGGTTTTCGTCTGGATCAACAGGTTCCACAAATTCAAGTTTTATTTCTTCTGCTGCAAAAGCTACTCCATCAATAAAATAATCGCCCATTTCTTTTACCATGCCATTTTCCATTGTTACATAACAAAGAATAGTTTTTTTGATATTGGCTTGCCAAATTTTTACACAACAAACACCATCTTTGGGAACATTAGGCACTAAACCTTCATGTATTGCAAAAGGACCAACGGCTGAGCTTAAGTTTCCGCAGTTTCCGCTCATATCCACAAAATCTTTATCTATTGCTACTTGACAAAAATAATAATCTACATCATGACCTTCTACTTCAGATTTTCCAACTAAAATAGCTTTAGAAGTACTAGAACTTGCACCTCCCATGCCATCCATTTGTTTTTTGTATACATCAGGACTTCCTACAATTCTTTGAAGAAGTTTATCTCTTTTTTTTGTATCTTTTTGTACTTCTTTGGGAAGATTTTTGATATTAAAGAAAGTACCTTTTGAAGTACCACCTCTCATAAAGGTAGCTTTTACTTTAAATTGTGGTGTATATGCCATTTGAATATCCTTAGAAAATATCCCCTTTTTAAAGGGAATTATTGTTTTAGTTTTGTAAAAGTATTTAGAAAAAATTTTATAATTTCTTCTAAATACTTTTAGGGCCTTACCCTAAAAGATTTGTATTAGTTTTATTTACTTGCTACGAAATCAACAGCAAATTTTTGCAGTATCCCACCAGCATTATATACTTCAACTTCAGCAGATGTATCAAGTCTACATATAACAGGAATATTTATAACTTCGCCGTTCTTTCTTGTCATAATAACAGTAAGACTTCCTCTTGCTTCAATATCCCCTTTTACTTCATAGGATTCACTTCCCACAATACTGTAAGTATGTCTGGTATCTCCATCTTTAAATTGTAATGGAAGTACTCCCATTCCTACAAGATTTGTTCTGTGAATTCTCTCAATTGATTCAGCAATTAAAACTTCAACACCCGCTAATCTAACGCCTTTTGCAGCCCAATCTCTTGAGCTCCCTTGACCATAGTTAGTACCAGCTATTATAATTAAAGGCTGTTTTCTCTCCATATACGTCTCAATAGCTTCCCACATTCTTGACTCTTTACCTTCTGGCATTATAGTTGTAAGAGAGCCTTGTTTTGTTTGCCCCTTTTCATCTTTAACCATTTCATTAAAGAGTTTTGGATTAGCTAAGGTTGCTCTTTGAGCAGTATAATGATCCCCTCTATGTGTTGCATAAGAGTTTAAATCATTTATAGGTAAACCCATTTTTAAACAATACTCTCCTGCAGCACTTTCAGGTAAGATTGCATTTGAAGGAGATAAATGATCTGTTGTTATATTATCAGGAAATACACCAAGCGCTAACATGTTTTTCAAGGCTGGTTTTCCCATAAATTCATCGTCCCAATATGGGGGTTTATTTATATAAGTACTTTTTCTGTTCCACTTATAAAAAGGTGAAATCTCAATATCTCCTAAAATTCTTTTGGCAAACATTGGATCATAGATTTCATCAAACATTTCTGGACGAACAGATTCTTTTACTACTGCATCTATTTCTTCATCACTTGGCCATAAGTCATTTAATGTAATAGGATTTCCATCTTTATCCTTACCTAAAATACCATTTTCAATATCAAACCTAATTGTACCAGCTAAAGCATAGGCTACAACAAGAGGTGGCGAAGCTAAAAATGCATCTTTTACATAGGGATGAATTCTTCCATCAAAGTTTCTATTTCCTGATAATACGGCTGTTGTATAAATATCATTATCAACGGCTTCTTTTTGAATTAATGGATCAAGAGCGCCGCTCATTCCATTACAGGTAGTACAGGCAAAACCAACAATTCCAAAACCTAAACTTTCTAATTCTTTAAGTAAATTGGCATCTTTTAAATAGGTTTCAACTACTTTAGAACCAGGTGCAAGTGATGTTTTCACCCATGATTTTCTTTTTAATCCCAAGGCATTTGCTTTTTTTGCTAAAAGTCCCGCTGCAACTACATTTCTTGGATTTGAAGTATTGGTACAAGAAGTAATTGCTGCGATTAAAATAGCACCGTCGGGCATTTTATTTCCATCAATTGTAAAGTCTTTTATAATTCCTTCTTTTTTTAAAGTGTTAGTAGGAACTAACTTATGTGGTTTTGAAGGTCCTGCTAAGGATCTGCTTACTTGTGATAAATCAAAAATTAATTCTCTTGCATATGTAGCATCTTTTAAACTACTTGCCCACAAACCATTGGCTTTTGCATATGCTTCAACCAGTTTGACTTGTGAAGATTCTCTTCCCGTTAATTTTAAATAATCTAAGGTTTGTTCATCAATCGCAAACATAGCGGCACTGGCTCCGTATTCAGGAGTCATATTCGAAATAGTCGCACGATCGCCTAAGTTTAAATATTCTAATCCTTCTCCGTAAAATTCTAAATAAGAAGAGATAACATTATTTTGTCTTAGAAAGGAAGTTAAATTAAGAGCTATATCTGTAGCAGTAATTCCAGGGGCTCGAACTCCTACAATATTTACTCCTACAAACTCAGGAACTCTCATATAAGAAGGATTTCCAAGCATTACATTCTCGGCCTCTAATCCTCCCACTCCAAGAGCAAAAACTCCAAGTGCATCAACATGAGGTGTATGAGAATCTGTTCCTACTAATGTGTCAGGTGAGGCAATGCCATCAATATTATGAATTACTGGTGACATTTTTTCTAAATTGATTTGATGCATAATTCCATTACCAGGAGGTATTACATCTACATTATCAAAAGCTTCTTTCGTCCAGTTAATAAAATGAAATCGGTCCGCATTTCTTCTGTCTTCAATATCTCTGTTTTGTTGGAATGCATCTTCAATAAAACCACCGCACTCAACAGCTAAAGAGTGATCCACAATTAACTGTGTTGGAACAACAGGATTAACTTTCTTAGGATCTCCACCTTTATCTGCTATTGCTTCTCTTAAACCAGCTAAATCAACCAAAGCAGTAAGACCTAAAATATCATGAGTAACCACACGGCTTGGATACCAAGGGAAATCTTTGTCTGTTCTTTTTTCGATTAATTGAATTAGAGAATCTTCTAAATCAACACTTGGACATTTTCGTAAAAGGTTTTCTGCTAATACTCTGGATGTATAATTAAGTTTTGAAAAACTTCCAGGAGTAATATCCTCAACAGCCGCTTTTACATCATAATATTTTGTATTAAAACCTTCTAATTCTTTAAGATATTTTTCACTTGTCATATTTATATCCATTTACTTTAAATTAAAAAGGATGAGCATAACTCATCCTTATTTGATTGCCTATAGGGCACTTTGGTATTAAAATTGTTTATTCTTATCGCTCTTCAATAGGAACAAATTTTAAACCTTCTGGTCCTGTATAAGTAGCTGAGGGTCTAATGATTTTTCCATCTTCTCTTTGCTCAATTACATGAGCTCCCCAACCTGTTACTCGTGCAATTATAAAAAGAGGAGTAAACATATCAGTTGGAATTCCCATTTGATTATAAGAAACTGCTGAGAACCAGTCAAGATTTGGGAACATTTTCTTTTGTTCCCACATAATTGTTTCAATTCGCTCAGCAACATCATACATGTCCATATCATCATTTTCTTGCGATAAATCATGAGCAACTTTTTTAATAACTACGTTTCTTGGATCGCTTGTAGTATAAACAGGATGTCCAAAGCCAATAATGATTTCTTTTTTCGCCATTCTTTTTTTGATATCTTCTTCTGCTTGATCTGCTGAGGTGTATCTTTGTTGAATTCTAAATGCAACTTCATTCGCCCCACCATGTTTTGGACCTCGTAAAGCTCCAATAGAACCAGTAATACATGAAAACATATCAGAATTAGTACCAGCAATTACACGCCCTGTAAATGTTGAAGCATTAAACTCATGTTCAGCATATAAAATTAACGATACATGCATAGCTTTTACCCATGATTCTTTTGGTTTCTTTCCATGTAATAAATGTAAGAAGTGACCACCAACGGTATCATCATTTGTAACTACATTAATTCTTTTACCATTATATGCGAAGTGGTACCAATATAATAAAATAGATGAAAATGATCCCATTAATCTGTTAATAATATCTTGAGCTTCACTTTTATCATGTGCTTCATTTTCTTGATCAAGAGCCCCAAGAACAGAACAACCTGTTCTCATAACATCCATTGGATGACAATCTTTTGGTAATTGCTCTAAAGCAACTTTTACACCCTTTGGAATATCTCTAAAAGCTCTAAGTTTTTTTTTGTAGGCATCTAACTCTGCTTGATTTGGCAATTTTTCATGAACAATTAAATAGGCAATTTCTTCAAATTCTGCTTTGTCAGCAAATTCTAAAATATCATATCCTCTGTAATGTAAGTCATTTCCCGTTTTACCAACGGAACAAAGTGCTGTATTTCCAGCTGATATTCCAGAAAGTGCAACTGATTTTTTTGGTTTAAATCCTGTAGCTGTAGTGCTCATAATTCTTCCTTAGTATTATTTTTGTATTGTTAAATTATTTAGCTTTACCAGCAGTAAATAATGAATCCATTTTTTCTTCGTATTCATGGTAACCTAACATATCGTAAAGCTCCATTCTTGTTTGCATAATTTCCAGAGTACCTTGTTGTGTACCTTTTTCTCTTAAGTCTTGGTATACGTTTAAAGCAGCTTTGTTCATTGCACGAAATGCTGATAAAGGATATAAAACCATAGAAATACCGACACTTCCTAATTCTTCTGTTGTGAACATAGGAGTAGAACCAAATTCAGTAATATTTGCAAGAACTGGAACTTTAATTACATCTGTAAATTGTTTATACTCTTTAAGTGTATGAATAGCTTCTGCAAAAATCATATCTGCACCTGCTTCAACATAAGCCAAAGCTCGCTCAATTGCTGCTTGTTGACCTTCGCTCGCATGTGCATCTGTTCTTGCCATGATTACAAAATCAGGATCTGTTTTACCAGATACCGCAGCTCTAATACGATCACACATTTCTTCTGTACTTACAAGTTCTTTATTGGGTCTGTGACCACATCTTTTAGCAGCAACTTGATCTTCAATATGAATACCAGCAGCACCTGCTTTTGTCATTTCTTGTACGGTTCTTACTATATTAAAAGCATGTCCCCAACCCGTATCTGCATCAACTAATAAAGGTAAATCTGTAATAGAAGTAATTCTTCTAATATCAATACAAACATCTTCTAACATAGTCATACCTAAATCAGGTAAACCATACGATGAGTTTGCAACACCTGCTCCTGAAAGATATAAAGCTTTGTATCCAACTTTTGTAGCTTGTAATGCAGAGTATGCATTAACTGCTCCTACAATTTGTAAGGGACTTTCTTCTTCTAAGGCTTTTCTAAATTTTTTTCCTGCGCTCATGTGATTCCTTTTTATTCTTGTATTAAAGTATACAGGATATTGTTTGTCAGATATGTATATTTATTGAGGGAGCATTCACAATTTATTTACATAATTTGAATTTATGTACAATATTTGTTTTTATGTAAAAAAATAGTACACTGTTGAATAATTTTTGTAAGGAAGCCCATGTCATTAAAATCAGGAATAGAAAAAATCATAGAAATTTATAAACGATCTAATTTGAGTATATCAAAGTTTTCTTCACTTATAAAGAAAGACAGACGAACAGTAACGTCTTGGATTGATGGGGTAACCAGTATAGAACCCTCAGAAGAAATTAAAAAAAGTATATGTTCTATTTTTAGATATCCTGATTATATTTGGGAAGAGGGTTGTAATGATGACGAGTTTGTACGCAGCATCACTCAAATTCCACAAAAAGAAGTGCGTATTATTGATGAAGACTATTATGGTCGATTAAATTATATTATGGAAATAGAACAAAACAGACGTTTTGTAATACAGGCACAATTTCCAGGACCTATGTACAGAGATACTGCTGTGCAAAAAGTTTATAGAACAAAAAACTCAAAAGATATTGAAGACTTAAAACAAAAAAGAATCAAACAAATGCTGAGGTACGATTATGATACAACAGAGTGGTATTCTATTAAATCTATTTTAGGTTTTTGTTTTGCAAGTATTGGAAATTTCTACAAAAAAGAAGAAAAAGTTAAAATTTTAGACTTAATATATGAACTATTTCATAACAACTATAATAAAAAACTCTTTCTTTTTGATTCTTTTTCAAGAAAAATATATGGCATGGAGACTACTTATATATCTATTAATGTTAAACAAAAAATACTCTTTTTCAAATCTCCCATTGAGTCTGTTTTTATAGAAATAAGAAATAAAAACTTAGTTGAGCGTATGCATAAATATTACAGCTCCCCTATAGAAGCTCCTTCACATGTGAATTTTTTAGAATCTATTAAAATTATCAAAATCTTACAAGATGCGCTAAGATATAATAATACTTTGGTTCAAGCCTATGAAACAATTAATAGAACAACAGATTATGGGGAATTGTTTTTCAATAATTTATCTTATGATTTGCAAAAAGAAGTTACACCTCCCAAAGAGGGTCAAAAAAGACATTAAGGATAAGCATGAACAGCAAAGAAAAACTTCTTAGTATTGCTTTTGAGGAAATTTATTTAAATGGTTACCATGCCACTTCTGTTGACAAAATACTAAAAAAAGCAAATATGAACAAGGGTTCTATGTACCATTTTTTTAAATCAAAAAAAGAATTGGTATTAGCAAGTATAAACATAAATTTAGCTAATAATATGAAAAAATATGAGACTTTATTAGAACTTGAAGATAATATTATTGAGGGACTTCTTTTTATTTTTAAAAACAGAAAAGAGTTTGATGTAGCCCATGGATGCAAATTAAATAACTTAGTACAAGAACTGTCTTGCAAAGATGCAGATTTTAAAACAGCCCTAGAAAAAGTATATTTAAGATTTGAAGAAGTTATAGAAGAAGTATTGAAAAATGCCATAAAAAATAAAGAAATACAACATAAAAACAGTAAATCACTTGCTCTTTTTGTAGTAGCTTCTTTTGAAGGTTGTTTAGGAACAGGTAAAAAATCTCAAAGCTTAGCTGTATTTTCTAGCTGTATTTGTGAACTAGAGGCGTATTTAAATTCTCTTAGAGTATAAACTTGACTGCATAGTTTAATCGTGCTATAATTTCTTGACTAAACAGTCAAGGAGTTGAAATGAATATGAAATACCTAAGTTTGAGTATGCCTTTTGTTTTTATTGTTTTATATGGAAGTGGTTTTGTTTTTACTAAAATGGGTTTAGCATTTGCAAGTCCTATGGCATTTTTAATTCTTCGTTTCTTTATTGCTTTTTTAATTTTATTTATTCTTTCTTTGTTATTAAAAAGTTCTTGGCCAAAAACACAAAAAGAATTTTTGCATATAGCATTTGCTGGTACGTTAACTGTAGGAACCTTTTCTATTGGTGTATATTTGGCTTTATCTTATGGTTTATCCGTTTCTTTATGCGCTTTAATTATTTCACTACAACCTTTATTAGTAACATTAATAGCACAAAAATATTTAAATGAACGTATTAATAAATATATTTGGAGAGGTTTATTTATTGCTTTTTTTGGTGTGTTTTGTATTGTTTTATTTAAATTAAATACGCAGAATTTGAATATTCTTTCACTTTTTTGTGCTTTTGTAGCACTTATTGGATTATCCTTTGGAAATATTTATCAAAAAAAATATTGTTCTAATATGAATTTATTTACAGGGGGAGCTATTGGAACATTAAGTTCTTCGCTCTTAGTAATACCTTTTTTATTTTTAGAAGAAAGTTATATTATATATAACAAAGATTTTTTTATTGCTTTGTTTTATATGTCAATAGGTGTTAGTATTGGGGCTTTATCTCTGTTGTATTTAATGATAAAAAAGAATAATATTTCTAAAGTGGCTTCTTTATTTTATTTAGTACCTGTAAGTGCTGTTGTAATTTCATATTTTTTATTAGATGAGAGTATAGATTTATTGGTGCTATTTGGCATTGGAATGGTTCTTTTAGGTCTTAGAGAAATTCACAAAAAACAGCAAAAAACAGAAGAAATAAAAACAGTAAATGCAAAGATATAAGAAAGCAGATGACTATTATTTTATGTTACACTGCTTAGAATAAAAAGGATAAACATGTTTGAATATACTATGTACTTAAATGAATTTTTAATTTTTGCTTTTGCATTACTTTTAGCGCTTCTTTCCCCTGGCCCTGATTTTGCAATGATTTTAAAACAAAGTATTACTTATGGAAAACGCTCTTCAGTAATTGCTAGCTTTGGTGTTGGTTTAGGAATTTCTGTTCATATTATTTATACATTATTGGGAATTGGTTTTATTATCTCTCAATCGATTTTATTGTTTTCTATTGTTAAATATTTAGGTGCTGCATATTTAATATATATTGGTTACCAAAGTTTAAAATCAGCTGGTTTAAAATTAAAAAAACAGCAAGTACAAAACTACAGTGATATTTCAGATAAAAAGTCTTTTGTACTTGGTTTTTTGTGCAATGCCCTGAATCCAAAAGCTACCTTATTTTTCATCTCTATGTTTACAGTAGTAATTAGTCCAAGTACACCAATGAGTGTACAAATATTTTATGGAATTTTTGCAATGTTGGCAACAACATTATGGTTTGTATGTTTAAGTTTAATTCTTTCAAAAAACAAAGTAAGAAAGTTTTTTAATTCTTTTGGAAAAATGTTTGATAGAACAGTAGGTGCGGTACTTATTTCTATGGGTATTTCAGTGGCTTTAAGTAAATAAAAAATTAGGAAAAAATATGAAGATAATAATGTTAGATCGTGCAACCCTAGGTTTTGATGCAAAGGTAGATGTTTTTAAGGATTTAGGAGAGTTTATCTCTTATGATGTTACTTTAGAGAAAGACGTGCAAGAACGTATTAAAGATGCAGATATTGTAATTACGAATAAAGTAATTATAACTAAAGATCATATGGATAAAAGTTCTTTAAAGCTAATTTGTATAAGTGCTACGGGTATGAATAATGTGGATTTAGAACATGCAAAAAAATCCAATATTGAAGTTAAAAATGTAGCAGGTTATTCTACGTCATCAGTAGTACAACTCTCTTTTGCAATGATGTTTCATTTTATACAAAAACTTTCGTATTATAAAAAATATGTAGATGATGGTAAATGGGAAAAGTCTGATATTTTTACCCATATAGATGAACCTTTTTATGATTTAGATAAAAAAAGACTGGGAATCATTGGTTTGGGAAATATCGGAGAAAACCTTGCTAAAAAAGCCCAAGCTTTTGATTGTGAAGTCGTATATTATTCTACATCTGGAGCTAATAATAACAGTAAATACAAACAAGTAAGTTTAGAAGAACTTCTTAGAAGCTCAGATATTATCTCAATTCACTGCCCTTTAAATGATAAAACTCAAGATTTATTAAATTATGAGAATATGAAGAGCATTAAAAAAGGGGCTATTTTATTAAATCTTGGTCGTGGTGGAATTATTAATGAGAAAGACTTAGCAAAAATTATTGATGAACAAGAGATATATTGTGGAATAGATGTGGTTTCAAAAGAACCAATATTAAGCACAAACCCACTCTTAAAAGTAAAAAACAAGGAACAATTACTTCTTACTCCACATATTGGCTGGGCAAGTATAGAAGCTAGGACTAGGCTTATTAAAGCAGTGGCTAAAAATATAGAAACATTTAAGGCTAAATAATAAATTCTTTTTTTCTTAACATCGTTGAATTTTTTATACTTTTAAGTGAATAAAAAATTCAGCACCTTCGTTTTCAGTACTCTTGCACGTAATATTTCCTTTGAATCTTGAGGTAATAATATTATAAATAATATTTAATCCCAAACCAGACCCCCCATTGTTTCTATTGGTTGTAAAAAATGGATCAAATATTTTGTGCAGATTTTCTTTTTTAATGCCTTTCCCATTATCTGTATATACAATAATAAGTTCATCGTTGTTTTGTGTAATACTGATGATAATCTTACCTTTTTCTTTTTTCTTAAAAGCATGAACTATTGAGTTCATAATCAAATTTGTCATAATTTGTGAATACTCACCGGCATAAGAGTTGATAACAATATCTTTTTCACACAGTACATCTATTTGAATATCTGCTTTTTTAGTAACTGAATGTATGCTTTGCAAAATTTCATCCATGTATTCTTTTAAATTAAAAACTCTTTTTTCTTCACTGCTTTGATCAACTGCTACTTGTTTAAAAGATCTAACTAAAGATGCTGCTTTTTGCAAATTCTTGTGAATTAAATTACTTAAATCTTTTGAGGTTAATAAATACTCTTCAAAATCATTTTGAGTCATAATATCTTTATTATATTGTTTGTTTATAGTTTCAGTAAGTACTTCTAAGTGAGATATTCCAGTAAGTCCAATGCCTACTGGTGTATTAATCTCATGAGCAACTCCTGCAACTAAACCCCCTAAAGAGGCCATTTTCTCAGATGCTACAAGTTGTTCTTGTGTTTGTTTTAAATTTAGTATGGTTTTTTGTAATTCTTCATTTGAATTTTCTAATTCTTTGTTACTGTATTCTAAATCATTGGTTCTGTTTTTAATTTGCTCTTGTAATCGTTTTGTTGCAGAAATATTTCTAAGAACTACATGAATAATATTTTCATTGTTAATTTTTATATGGCTTAATACAATCTCAGCCCAAAAAATCTCGCCAGAGACTTTTTTATGTATCCATTCAAAACGATTTGAGCCATATCTAACACTGTCAATCATTTTAAGTTTTGCTTCTTTGCTGGATTTTTTATTATTTTCTTGATATAAAGGAGATATATCACTAAAACTTAAAGAGACAAGCTCACTTTTGTTTTTAAAACCAAACATACTTAGTACTGCATTATTACAATCAACTAAAAGACCATCTTTAATTAAAGCAACACCATCTGCACTGTCATTAAATAAAGTTTCAAAGATATTTTTTTGCTCTTTTAACTCCAGTTCTAAGAGTTTGGTTTTTGTAATATCTCTGCATAACATATGTAAAATATCTTCATTGAAATATTTTACTTTACTTACAACAAACTCAATCCAAAGAATCTCTCCTGAAGTTCTTCTACTTTGCCATTGAAAACGAATGTTTCCTTTTTTGTAAGCTATGTCTAAAAATTTATGCATTTCATTATGAGATAATTCTCCATTGGCCTGGTACTTAGGTGCCATTGAACCAGGAACTTGATCTAAAAAGTCTTTTTTGTTTTTTATATTAAAAAGTTTTAATAAAGAATTATTAACATTAATATACCTACCATCCTTAGCAAGTATTACAGCATCTTGTATATCCATAAATAATGTTTCAAGATTCTTTTTCTCTGCTTCAATTAAATTTTTTGCTTTGTTTAATTTTCTCATAAAAAAGAATATGATAATAAGAATAAGAATAAATACAGCTAACAATTGATACACCAGCGTGTAATCAGTAATGGTTTTTTTTGAGCTGTGAATCCATTTATTTCGAATTTTGTTTTTTTGGTCTAAAGTAATGCTTTTAATGACTTTATTTAAAATTGACAATAAAATAGGATTATTTTCTTGTACTAAAAGATGATGACTGTATTTTTTTTCTAATACCCCTGCGATTTTTAAATCTTTATAAATCGTATTGATTTTGTAAGATGCAATGGCATAATGTTCAATAGTGGCATACGCTTTTTTTGAAGAAATGAGTTTGAAAACATCTTCTTCATTTTTTGCTTCTAAAGTTTTAATATTTGGGTAGGATTTTTCAATAAATCTTTTTATCGAAAAGTTTTTTCTTAAAGCAATAGTTTTGTTATTTAAATCACTTATATTATCTACAAAAGCAGTATCTTTTTTTGTAACGATGACATATTTAAAGGTTTCATACGCATTAGAGACTAAACCTCTTGTTGGATTCAATTCAAAAGGATTATAGGATAATAATATATCAAGTTCTTTGTCTTTAAATGCCTTGACTACATTTCCCCAGTTATCATGATTAATAGATTTAATATGTTTAAATCTCAAATTCGTTTTATTCTCAATTATTTTTTTGTATTCAGCTATTATTCCTTCATCGTTATTGTCTTTATCTAAAAATGCAAAAGGTTCCCAGTTGGTTTCTGCATAAGTTACTATAGGCTTGTTTTTGATGTATTCTAGTTCTTTTTTTGTAAAGCTTAGTTGTTGTGTTAAATAGTCAAACCTTTGATAAATTTTTTTTATTTGTGGAAATATATTCAAATGCTTAAATTTTCCTATCTCTGGAATAAGCACATTATTAGAAACTTTTTCCTTGAGTTTTTTTTCATCAAAATAAATTCTAATAAAACCAACTTCAATGGGCTTAAAAAAAGCATTGTAAAAACTTTTTCCTTCTAAAAAAAACTTTTTCTCATTATTTTTAGATGTAAAAATAATCTTTCCTTTTTCATTGAATACCTCAAGTTTATCTATATAGCCTAATGCTAAAAAGATTCTAGAAATTTCTTTTATTTCTTTTATGTTATTTAATGCAATACTTTTTCCAAGTATTGCAGATAAAAAAAGACTGAGTTTTTTTTTGGATTTAATATCGTATCTTGTATAGTTATTAATTATTTCTTGATATTTTCCTGAGTCTTTTATTTCACGTAATTTTGTATTGAAGATATCTCTTAATTTCTTGTTTTTAAAAGCAACGTATAATGTGTTCTTTTCACTAAAAATATCATCAAATTTATATTCTGAAATACTTTTTGAACTTAATTCCCTCAACTGCCACTTAAAAATATTTCTATCAATGATTAATACGCTAGATTCACTATTTAAAAAGTCTTTTACTTGTTTTCTTTGTGATTTATATTCCTTATATTGCTCATTATTTGTTACCGCATTAAAGAATTCATAACCTAAGTGCTTTGTTGCTAAATTAAAAGAGAGTATTTTTTTGTTTTTTAGTGCGGAAATATCTTTAATAACTATATTGTCTTTATATCGTGTAATGGCTGTATCATCAAACGTGATAAAATTATCTGAATAATAAAAATCATTGTTTCTTTTTTTTAGGGAAAAAGCTATATCAAATTCTTTATTATTTTTAAATTCTTTATAGATATTTTCCATAGAGCTTATTCTTTCCTTATTAATAGAAATATTCATCTTCTTTAAAATAAACTCAAGTAAATCGTATTCAATACCAGTTAAAAAGGAATTCTCAAAAGAATAAGGTTCTCCATTTTGCCCTAAAATTATATTTACTTCTTTTGTTTGTTTTTTTTCTTTTATCCAGTTTTCAAATATTGCCTCTTTCTCTTTTAAAGAAATAGCACTAAGGGATTTTTTTAAAATAGAATTTAACACATAATCGTCTTTTCTGGAGAAAATACGAACGTCCTCTTTTTGTATATCATTTTGAAAGATTGTTTTAATAGACGTAATAAGGGATTTTTTTAAAATATAATTTCCATTCAGCTCAAAACCATAAAAAGCATCTACTTCATTATTTAATAAAAGTTGAATTGATTCATCAAGGCTAGATACTTCTTTAATTTTAATATTGGGGAATTTCTTTTTAATTTTTTCAATGGATGCATAACCTCTTATCATACTTAATGTTTTAAAGTTTAAATCTTTAAAGGATTTAATTGTACTATTGGATTTCTTTACAAATAAAGCACTAAGATTTGTTAGATAAGAGGGAGTATATAAACCATATCTTGTTCTTTCTTTTAAAAATGCAGTAGCCGGTAGAATATCAAGTTCTTGTTTTTTAAATTTATTTAGAATCCAAGGCCAATCTCCTAGAATATAATTAAATTTAAGACCAGATATATTTCCTATCTTCTTAAGTAGATCTGCTACTATCCCCTGTACTTTATTTCCATCTTCAGAGAAAATAAAAGGAGGCCATTGCTCCACTCCTACTTTTAATGGAGGAGTTTTTTTTATATATATTAATTCCTCTTTTGAAAAGATTGAATTATTTGTATTTTCCAACCACTTGTTTCTTAAAGAGTCTTTTTGTTCTTGACTTAAAGAATCTACACCTTTTTTAAATATTCCTGCTAATACTTTATTGTTAATTGAAGTTCCTAAAGAAAATTCACCTGCTTTTAAATACAGGGTATAGAAAATTTTTAACTTGTATTTTTTTAAATCTTGATTGTTTACATTATTTACAAAAAATACATCTGCTTCTTTATTTTGAACTTTTTCATATCTTTGTTTCAGCGTTTTTACTAATATTACTTTAGTACTTGGATAGTATGTTTTTAATAATTTAAGTATTAAAGCGTCTTTTATGCTAACAACTGTTTTATCTTTTATATCATTAATGTTATTAACACTATTGTCATTTTGTCTTGCAATAAGATAAGTAGGGGAGTTATAATAACTAGGAGAATAAATAAAGTCTTTTTCTCTTTCTTTTGACCAATACAAACCCATGATTCCATCTACTTTTGTATTTTTAGCAGAGGTATAAGCCTCTGACCAAGAAGAAAAACCTTGTATTTCAAAATTGGTTTTTAGATTTTTATTAATAATTTTTATTAAGTCTATATGATAACCAATGAATTTTCCATTTTTATCTTTGTAAGAAAAATTCTCCCAATTTTCAAATACAGCAATATTTATACTTGGTTTTTTTTCTAAGAAGAGTTTTTCTTGGGCTGTTAAAATATTATTTTCTTTTAAATTATAATGTATTTCAGCATTTAAAAGGTTATCACAAAGAACTATAATAAATAAAATCTTTAACAGGCTTTTCATAACTTTCCCTTTTTTACTCTTTTTATTATAATAAAGTATTAATAGAAATTATCTTCTTTACTTGAGTTAATATTTCTTCTTAATATAAATATAATAATACAAAAGATTATATATAATGAGACTTATTTAAGCAAACAGTGCCCTTATTGTGATAAAATAAAAGTCAATTAGAATAAGGAATATATATGGAAACGCTACAGGATAAATTGTTCGCAAACTGACAAGATTGGAAATCATTTTTTAAAGTACTTTTTAATATTGTGTTTGTAGCTCTTATCTCAATTATATTGTGGTTCTTTCCTTTAAGTCTTGTAGTAGCTCCCTTTTACAGCATTACGACTGATGACGTTAAAAGTATTAAACAATACAACAACCTATTAGGAAAAACAACAGTATACTCAGTACGCAATGGAATTAATGATCTTTTAGATGAGGGTTTAGTTACTAATTTTACAGGGGTTAATTTATACATTGATAATAAATATTATGAGCAAGTAGGTCAAATTGAAATGTACCGTATTGCTGTTAATACCTTAGAAAATAATCTTGCAAGAAATAGGGGTACGGGTGGGGCTAATAAATATTTAGTAAAAGCGCGATCAAATATTTATGCCGATTATACCTTGCCTATTTTTACTTCTTATACTACAAGATTAAAACAAACAGTATCTAATATTGATTCTTATGTCGTACAATTGCAAAAAGATAAAAATGTAGGCATGAATAAAAAAGAAGCTGTATTTATTATAAATTCTGATAATTTAGCAGAAGTTCTTGATAAATTAAAACAACAATTACAAACCAATACTATGGTGAAATCAAGTTTTTTTACTGATGATGATAAATTTTATCAGTTAAAAGGAAATTTAATCGCAATATCTAAATTTTTGCAAGGTATTGATTATGATTTTAAAGACAAAATGAAAGATAAATCTTCTTATGTTGAAAACTTTGTTCCCTTATTAGAGTTAGTAAATGAAGCTATTTCACAAAACCATATTGTTATATTAGAAGCTTTAGGACATGTTTCCAAACTAGAAAAACAAGCCAATATTATTGCTCAAAAACTGGGTGAATTAAGAGACAAACTAAGAAACGGCTAAAAACAAAAGTAAATTATTTTACTTTTGTTTTATTCTTCTTAATCTACATTATTGTAAAATACAAAAAATAAAAACCATAGGTTTTATCTTACAGGAATTTTAATGAAACAATATTTAGATTTAATGCAACACGTCTTAGCTAATGGCGTAAAAAAAGAAGACAGAACGGGTACGGGAACTACCTCTGTATTTGGTTACCAAATGCGTTTTGATTTAAATGAAGGTTTCCCTTTAGTTACTACAAAAAAATGTCATCTAAAAGCAATTGTTTCTGAATTATTATGGTTTATAGAAGGTTCTACTGATGAAAGACGTTTGGCTGAAATTCATTATGCAGATGAAGCTAAAAATTTAATTGGTAAAAAAACAGTATGGACTGCAAATGCAGATCAACAAGGAAAAGACTTAGGTTATACGAACAGTGATACTATTAAAGAATTAGGACCTGTTTATGGATCACAGTGGCGTTCATGGAAGAAAAACAATGGAGAGTCACTTGATCAATTAAGTGAGCTTATTCATCAAATAAAAACCAATCCCGATTCAAGACGTTTAATCTTATCCGCATGGAATGCAGGTGAGATTGATAAAATGGCCTTGCCTCCTTGTCATACCTTTTTCCAATTTTATGTTGCTAAGGGGAAACTGTCTTGCCAATTGTATCAACGAAGTGCGGATATCTTTTTAGGCGTGCCTTTTAATATCGCTTCTTATGCTCTTTTAACTATGATGATTGCACAAGTATGTGATTTAGAGTTAGGAGACTTTGTACATACCTTTGGGGATGCGCATTTGTACTCTAATCATATTGAACAAAGTACTTTACAATTAAGCAGAACACCCTTTGCAAAACCAAGAATGAAAATTAATAAAGATATTAAATCTATTTTTGATTTTAAGATGGAAGATTTTGTTTTAGAAGATTATAAATGTCATGATTCTATTAAAGCAAAGATGGCAGTATAATGATAGTTTCACTTATCGTTGCTTATGGAAAAGATTATCAAATTGGTTTAAACAATCAAATGCTTTGGCATATTTCGCAAGATTTTAAGAACTTCAAAAAAATAACATCAGGTCATCATATTTTAATGGGAAGAAAAACGTTTGAGTCTATTGGAAAACCTTTACCCAATAGAACCTCTCTTGTTTTATCACAAAGTACTTTTGAATATGTGGGTGTGAATGTTTATACTGATTTAAAAAAAGCCATCAACTATGCTAAAGAAAAGGGTGAAAAAGAATTGTTTATTATAGGTGGGGCATTAATTTATGATTTGGCATTTGATCTAGTAGATAGAATGTATGTGTCCGAAGTAAATTATGAGGGTGAAGCCGATGCTTATTTTAGAACATATGATCAAGGTTTATGGAATATAAAAGAAGAAAAGTTTTATGAAGAAATCAAGGAAGATGAAGAAATTATATCTCCATCTTGGGTTTTTAAGGTTTTAGAAAAAAAGTCTTAATTAAATACTAGAAATTCTAGTATTTAATATAGGCTGTTTTACTTGTTGTGTAAAAATCACTAGCAGCATAAGATTTTTCACGTGATCCATAAGAAGAATTTTTTCTTCCACCAAAGGGTACATGGTTATCCATTCCAGCTGTTGCTAGGTTAATCATTACATTTCCTACTACTGCATCGTGTTTGAATTTCATAGCCATGCTTAACGACTCAGTTATAATTCCACCTGATAATCCAAATTCAGTATCATTTAAAATTTCAACTGCTTCTTCATAATTTTCAGCTCTAATTACACAAGCAACTGCACCAAATATTTCTTCTTGGTTTAGTCTCATTTGTGATTTTCCATCTACAAACAATGCTGGGCTGAAAAAATATCCACCTGTTTCACTTTTGATTGCTTCTCCGCCACAAACTAAAGTAGCACCTTCTTCAATACCTAATTTAATATAAGCTAAGTTTGAATCCAATTGTTTTTTATCAATACAAGGTCCAATTGCAGAGTCTTTATCCATAGCATTTCCAACAACAAGTGTTTTCATTTTCTTAGTAAAAGCAGCTATAAATTCATCATAAATACCAGGTGTTACTATTAGTTTTGAACACGAAGTACATTTTTGACCATTCGCATTGTAAGCTCCTTTAATAGCAGCATCAACAGCTAAATCTAAATTGGCATCGTCTAAAATGATAAGAGAGTTTTTACTTCCCATTTCAAGCTGTAATTTAGTCATAGATCTCATAGATCTAAATGCTAAATCTTTTCCAACATCAACAGAACCTGTAAAGGTAATAGCTTGTACTTTTTTAGAATCAGCAATAGCATTTCCAATTACAGAACCTGCACCTGATATATATGAAAATACACCTTTAGGCAAATTACTTGAATCAATAATCTCAGCTAATATATAAGCAATTGCAGGAGTTTGACTTGATGGTTTTAAAATAACAGAATTCCCATAAGCTAATGCTGGTGCAATTTTCCATGCAGGAATTGCTAAAGGATAATTCCAAGGGGTAATAACTCCAACTACTCCAATAGGTTCGTTGATGATTTCAATATCAACATTTTCTCTTGGTGAGTCCATGTATGCACCCTTATTTCTACTTGCTTCTGCTGCAAAGTATGAAAAGAATTCAGCTGATTTTACTACTTCATCAGTAGCTTCTTTAATAGGTTTACCAGCTTCCCTTGCAATTACTTCTCCGTAATATTCTTTATTGTGCATTAACTTATTTGCAATATCGTTAAGTACTTCTTCTCTTAGTTTCATTGATGATTTTGCCCATTCTTTTTGAGCTTCATGTGCAAAGTTAATTCCATCAAAAACTTGGTTCAAGCTTGCTTTATAAAATGTTGAAACAATATCTGAGGGGTCAGATGGATTAACATTTTGCGCAGTTTCTTCACTGTCTACCCATTCTCCACAGATTAAATTTTTCATAGTTTTTGTTTTAAGTGATTTCATAAATGTTGCTTTTAATATATCATTATGTAATAAGTTTTTCATTTTGTATCTTCCTTGATTAATTGTTATGTCATTATAATGAATATAATCTTAATATTAGCTTAGTTGTCATAATGACATGATAGTATGTCATTAAAAATTATTATCTTAGTATGTATTATTAAAGAAGAAAATTATTATTAATGTTAGCTATGAGTACTTAGCTTTTCAGTAGATTTCTCTACTAAAAAGCCTGTATTATTTTGAGTGTATGTGAATTATAAAATGAAGTTTATGTGGACAGTGTACGTTTCACAGCATCTTTCCATCCCATGTATAAAGCTTCACTTTCTTCTTTTTTCATACTTGAAGTAAAGCGTTTTTCAAGTTTCCATGTTTTTGCAAATTCTTCTTTTTTAGGATAAAAACCTGCTTGCATTCCTGCTAACCAAGCTACACCTAAAGCAGTAGTTTCAAGTATTTCAGGTCTATCTACACTTTTTCCTAGAATATCTGATAAAAATTGTATTGTCCATGAAGAAGCTGACATTCCTCCATCAACTCTCAGTGTTGCATTGGATTTTATTGCATCATCACTTACATTCCAATCGTTATACATGGCTTCAAGTAAATCACGCGTTTGGTAAGCAACACTTTGCAGTGCAGCTTTTGCAAATTCATTAGGTCCAGAATTTCTTGTTAGTCCATAAATAGCACCTCTACAGTTTGCATCCCAATAAGGAGCCCCTAAACCAGTAAAAGCAGGAACTATATATAATTGTTGAGAAGGGTCTGCATTTATAGCCATGTCTTGCGTTTCTTTAGCATCTTTGATGATTTTTAAACCATCTCTTAACCACTGAACTACAGCACCTGCTACAAAAATTGAACCTTCTAGTGCATAGGTTGTTTTTCCATCCAGTTGATAAGCAATAGTACTTAAAAGTCTGTTTTTAGATAAAACCATTTCATTGCCTGTATTTAAAAGTGCAAAACATCCTGTTCCATAAGTAGATTTTAGCATTCCCGGCTCAAAACACGCTTGCCCTATAGTTGCAGCTTGTTGATCCCCTGCAACTCCATTAATAGCTATACTTGTTCCTAATATTGAAGCGTCCATACTTCCAAAATCGCTTGCGCAATCTTGAACCTTGGGTAACATAGACATTGGAATATCTAAAAGTTCACAAATGTCTTTATCCCACTTGCCTTCTTTTATATTGTATAACATTGTTCTTGCAGCATTTGTAGCATCTGTCACATGGTTTTTACCTCTTGTAAACTTCCATATTAAATAAGAGTCAATGGTTCCAAAAAGAAGATTGCCAATACTTGCTTCTTTTCTTGCACCTTCTACATTATCCAAAATCCATTTTAATTTTGTACCTGAGAAATAGGGGTCAAATAATAAGCCCGTTTTTTCTCTTAATGCGTTTTCATGACCTTGTTCTTTTAAACTATCACATAAAGCAGCTGTTCTTCTGTCTTGCCAAACTATTGCATTATAAATTTCTTCACCTGTATGTTTATTCCAAACGACTGTTGTTTCTCTTTGATTGGTAATTCCAATTGATACTATATCAGAAGAACTTGCATTGGCTTTTTTTAGTACATCTTTACAAGTTGAGAGCACCGTTGCATATATATCTTTACAATCATGTTCAACCCACCCAGAATTTGGAAAGTGTTGTGGAAACTCTTCTTGGGAAATGGCTTCAATTTTCATTTCTTTATTGAACAAAATAGCTCTACTTGATGTAGTTCCTTGATCAATGGCTAAAATATATTTCATAATACCTACTTTATTTTAAGTTCATTACACAAAAAGTTTTAAAAATACTTACTGTGAAATAATCTTGTGATGTTTTGAAGAAGTATATCTGATTTAAGAAAAATCTTAAATCAGATAAAGATAAATTATTTAGACCAAGATTTAATTAATTCATCATAAGAAACTGTAATTGCTTGAGGTTTCTCATTTGCTAATTTAGGTTTTGGAGAACCTGGTTGTGCTAACCAATATGACTCAGCTTTTTTGTCATTTAATTTAGGACCAATATCACCTTGAACACCAGCTCTTTCGATTCTTTTAAGAACTTTTTCTTGAGCTTTACATAAAGAATTTAAAGCTTCTTGTGCAGTTTTTTGCCCAGATGATGCATCACCAATATTTTGCCACCATAATTGTGCTAATTTTGGATAATCAGGAACATTAGTACCAGTTGGAGACCATTGAACTCTTGCAGGAGATCTATAGAATTCAATTAATCCACCAAGCATAGGAGCTCTTTTCGTAAACGATTCATGATTAATAGAAGACTCTCTAATAAAAGTTAATCCTACATGAGATTTCTTTAAATCCACAGTTTTAGATGTAACAAATTGTGCATATAACCATGCAGCTTTTGCTCTTTTAACAGGAGTAGATTTCATTAAAGTCCAAGAACCAGCATCTTGATAACCAATTTTCATTCCTTCTTTCCAATATGCACCATGTGGTGATGGAGCCATTCTCCATTTAGGAGTTCCATCTGCATTTACAACAGCAATTTTTTCTTTAACCATATCAGCTGTAAAAGCTGTGTACCAGAACATTTGTTGTGCAATTTCACCTTGTGCAGGTACTGGACCAGCTTCAGAGAATACCATTCCAGCAGCACTTGGTGGTGCATATTTTTTCAACCATTCAGAGTATTTTTCAATTGCATAAACAGCAGCTGGTGAATTTGTAGCTCCACCTCTTGCTACACAAGAACCAACAGGCTGAGATTTATCATTTACTCTAATTCCCCATTCATCAACAGGTAATCCATTTGGCTCACCAATATCGCCCATACCAGCCATAGACATCCAAGCATCAGTAAATCTCCAACCTAAAGAAGGATCTTTTTTACCATAATCCATGTGTCCATATACTTTTTTACCATCAATAACTCGACCTGTAAAAAATTCTGCAATATCTTCATAAGCAGACCAGTTAACTGGAACACCTAAGTCATAACCATATCTTGTTTTAAAATCAGCCATGTTTTTTTTGTCTGCAAACCAATCCGCTCTAAACCAATAAAGGTTAGCAAATTGTTGATCTGGTAATTGATATAATTTTCCATCAGGACCAGTTGTAAAATCTAAACCAATAAAATCATTTAAATCTAAACCTGGGTTAGTTACATCTTTACCTTCGTTTTTCATCCACGAAGTTAAATCTCTAGCTTGTTGATATCTCCAATGCGTTCCAATTAAATCTGAATCATTAATATATGCATCATATATATTTTGACCTGTTTGCATTTGTGTTTGAAGTTTTTCAACAACATCACCTTCTCCAATAATGTCGTGAATAACTTTAATACCAGTTAAATCAAAAAATGCTTTTGTTAATGTTTTACTCTCATAAACGTGAGTACCAATACCTTCAGAAACAACTTTAATAGTCATTCCTTTATAAGGTTGTGCTGCATTCTCAAACCAAGATAATTCTTTCTTTTGTTCAGAAACACTTAAAACTGATGGTTGAAATTCTTTCAACCATTTACTCATATCTGCTGCGCCAAATGCAGCAGTACTAGAAACTAAGGCAGTTAATAGAATTGAAGTCGTCATTCCATTTCTAATTTTCATTTCATTCTCCTATGTTAATGTTTTCCCATAAATGGGAAGGTGCGATAATCGCACGCCTAAATATTAAATTAATACTTAGGTGTGGAATTATGTAAAAAGGTAAAAACCAAAAAGGTTTTTACATTAAATTTTATACCCAACGAAAAACGCAAAGGCTATAAAAAAAACAAACGATTAAAGCTCCAAAAATGGGTGCTCCAAAAGCTGCCAAATACGCTAAAGAAATAAAAGCTGATCCAAGTAGACTTAAAAAAAGTCTATCCCCTGGTGTTGTTTCTATACGTAAAATTCCAAGACGTGGTGCTTGTGGTGCTTTAATAGCCCAAATTGTCATCACGAACAAAGCCATAAAAATACAGATAAAAAATATAGCTGTTGGTGTTGTCCATGCCATCCAAGATAAATTCATAATTCTTCCTTATACTCTTCCAAGAGATAAACCCTTAGCAATGTGATGTCTCACAAAATAAATAACAATAGCCCCAGGTAAAATAGTTAATATTCCTGCTGCTGATAATACACCCCAGTCAACGCCTGAAGCAGAAACTGTTTTAGTCATTGTTGCTGCAATAGATTTAGCATCAACTGCTGTTAAGGTTCTACTTAATAGAAGCTCAACCCATGAAAACATAAAACAAAAGAACGCTGCTACACCTATACCTGAAGCAATCATTGGCGTAAAAATTTTTGTAAAGAAACCAAAGAATGAAAACCCATCTACATAAGCAGTTTCATCTATTTCTTTTGGCACACCTTTCATAAATCCTTCTAAAATCCATACGGTTAAAGGAACATTAAAAAGTGTATGTGCAAGTGCAACTGCTATATGTGTATCAAATAAACCTACACTTGAATACAGTTGAAAAAATGGCAAAGCAAATACAGCAGGAGGTGCCATTCTATTGGTTAATAACCAAAAGAATAGGTGTTTATCTCCTAAAAAACGATAACGAGAAAATGCATAAGCAGCAGGTAAAGCTACCCCTAATGAAATAAGCGTATTCATAACAACATATGTCATTGAGTTGATATAACCCCAGTACCAATCAGGGTCAGTAAAGATAACTATATAATTATCAAAAGTTATATCATTTGGAAACATAGAAAAGGTTCCCAGTATTTCTTGATTGGTTTTTAAACTCATATTCAATAACCAATAAATTGGCAACATTAAAAATATTATATATAAAAGCATAATTGCAGGTGATTTACTAGAGAAAAAACCTTTTTTTACAGGAGCGTTATTCATTGTCTAACCTTCTTCTTTGTCAATATTGGACATAACAGTAAAGAACACCCAAGATACTAATAAAATTACTAAAAAATACATTAATGAAAATGCAGCCGCAGGTCCTAAGTCAAACTGTCCAATAGCCATTTTTACTAAATCAATAGAAAGGAACGTTGTTGCATTTCCTGGTCCTCCACCTGTTAAAACCATAGGTTCTGTATAAATCATAAAACTGTCCATAAAACGTAAAAGAGCTGCAATTAATAAAACACCCATCATTTTAGGTAATTCTATATATCTAAAAACATTCCATCTTGAAGCCTGATCAATTTTTGCCGCTTGATAATAAGCACTTGGAATTGATTGTAATCCTGCATAACAAAGTAAAACAACTAATGAAGTCCAATGCCATACATCCATAACAATAATAGTAATCCAAGCGGATAATATATCTTGGGAATAATTATAATCAATACCCATAGCAGCAACGGTATGCCCTAAAAGACCAATATCTGTTCTTGCAAATATTTGCCAAATAGTACCTACAACATTCCAAGGTATTAATAAAGGAAGTGAAATTAGTACCAAACATACAGAAGCCCAAATTCCACTTTTAGGCATTTGTAAAGCAATATAAATTCCTAAAGGAATTTCAATGGCCATAATAATACTTGTAAATAAAACTTGTCGTCCAAGTGCATCATGAATACGTTCTGAATGCAGAATTTCTTCAAACCACTCAAGACCTACTGGAAAAAACTGATTGTTTCCAAAAGTATCTTGAATCGAATAATTCACAACAGTCATTAAAGGAATAACGGCTGAAAACCCAACAAGAAGAAGCACTGGTAAAACTAAAAACCATGCTTTTTGATTGACTGTTTTTTTCATTATATTTTTTCTCCTTCAACTAACCATGAGTTTTCGTAAATATTTACTCTACTCATATCAAAAGTCATATTGTTCATCGTTTCCGTAATAACTACATCTTCTTGTACAATAATATTGATATCTTTATTATCATAACGAGCTCTCACTATTTTATGATGTGCAACATCTTCAATTCTAGTTATTTCTATTTTAATTCCTTGACCTTCTTCGCATAAAGTCATGAATTCAGGTCTGATTCCAAGTTCTAACTTACCTTCTAAACCAGAATAACTTTGCGTTAATTCAACATTGGCATCAAAAAGTTTTGCTTGATTTCCTGAAATTTCTACATCTAAAATATTCATACCAGGAGAGCCTATAAAATAACCTACAAAAGTATGAGCAGGTTTTTCAAAAAGCTCTTGAGGTGTTCCTATTTGAACCACTTCTCCTACATTCATAACAACTACTTTGTCTGCGAATGTCAAAGCTTCTGTTTGATCATGGGTTACAAAAATCATAGTATGTTTAAGTTCTTTATGTAAAGCTTTTAATTGAGTTCTTAATTCCCACTTCATATGAGGGTCAATTACTGTTAAAGGTTCATCAAATAAAATAGCATTTACATCTTCTCTAACCATTCCACGGCCAAGTGAAATTTTTTGTTTTTGATCTGCACTTAAGCCTCGTGCTTTTTTATGTAAGATATCTTCTACTTGAATTGAGCGTGCAATTGAAGCTACTCTCTGAGCAATATACTTAGCATCTTTTCCTCTGTTTTTTAAAGGAAACTCAAGGTTTTGTTGTACTGTCATCGTATCGTATACAACAGGAAACTGAAAAACTTGTGCAATATTTCTGTCTGTTGTATCTTCAAATGTTACGTCTATATCATCAAATAAAATACGTCCATGAGAAGGAGTTACTATTCCTGAAATAATATTTAGTAAAGTTGATTTTCCACAACCTGAGGGTCCAAGTAGGGCATAAGCCGCACCATCTTCCCATTCGTGATTTAATTCTCTTAAAGCATAATCTTTGTCACTTTTTGGATCTTTAACATAAGAATGTGCTAATTTTGAAAGAGTTATTCTAGCCATAAATTTTCTCCTTCTATCTGTTTGTTACATAAGAGGCAGTTTGTAATAAATCACCATCTTTTTTAAAAATAAAAATATGTCGTAAATCTAAGTAAACACTTAAATTTGAACCATATTCTAAATCATGTACGCCATGAACCAAACCAATCCAATTTTCATTGTCATAAGACAAATGTAAAAAAGTTTCAGAGCCTGTAATTTCTGTTACTGATAAGTTCGTATCAAAATGAAAAGCAGAATCACTTTTTGCTTTTAACTCTAGGTGATTTGGTCTAAACCCAGCTAAATACTCCCCATCTTCAAGTTTAAGAAAGATGTCAGTAGCTGGAATTTTATTTGAATTGTGAAAATAAATAAATCCATCTTTTTTCTCTATATTTAAAAAGTTCATTGCTGGGTTAGAAAAAACCTTCGCAGTAGTTGCATTGTTCGGATTGTGATAAACATCTGCTGTTTTTCCAAATTGTGTTATTTTACCTTCCCATAAGGTAGCCACATTACCACCTAATAGAAGTGCTTCTTCTGGTTCAGTTGTTGCATATACAAAAATTGCACCCGATTCTTCAAATAATTTTGGTATTTCTGCTCTTAATTCTTCTCTTAGTTTATAATCTAAATTCGCCAATGGTTCATCTAAAAGAACTAGCCCAGACCCTTTTACAAGTGAGCGTGCCAAAGCACAGCGTTGTTGCTGTCCACCTGATAATTCAAGGGGTTTTTTATGCAACATATCTGTCATTCTCATTAATCCAGCAGTTTTTCTTACGGCTTTATCAATGAAATCTTCGCTTTTTTTCATTAATCGTAAGGGTGCGGCTATATTTTCATATACAGTCATTGCTGGGTAATTAATAAATTGCTGATATACCATTGCAATTTTTCTATCTTGTACTTTCATACCAGTAACATCTTTACCTTCCCACAGGATTTTACCAGATGTTGGTACATCTAATCCAGCCATAATTCGCATTAAGGTGGTTTTTCCAGAAGAGGTTCTTCCTAGAAGAACATTCATCGTTCCTTTTTTCAGTGTCAAGTTTGTATTATAAATATGCATGTTACCATCAACGCTCATAGATATATTTTGTAGTTCTAATGACATTCACTTTACTCCTAATTCTCAGTTTTATCAATTTCATATTAATAATTAAAATCTCTATGTTGTTATAAATATTTAGCAACGTTATAACATTATAATGATAGCCTTTATAGTGACGTATCAAAATTTAAATATAGCTTAAATTGTTCCTAAATTTCAAAAGTTTTTAAAAAACATTTTAATGCAGATAATATTTTTATTATTATTTAAAGCCACTATAAGGTCAGTCTAAGTATAAAAGATTAATTATATTGAATTTTTGTTTGGGCGTTATCTTAGTGTTAGTTTACTTAAATAGCATGTGGATTTTATTAAAAAGTAATATAATATTTTAGTTTAATCTAGTTTTAAAGGTTATGACCTTATAATCTAATCCATAACATTATAACCTTATGATGTAGTTAGGAAATAAGGAATAGAATCCATGAAAAAAAACAAATATGAACTTATTATTATAGGTGGTGGAGCAACTGGAAGTGGAATAGCATTGGATGCAGCTTCTAGGGGAATTAAAACATTATTATTAGAAAAAAATGATTTTTCAGAAGGTACAAGCTCAAGAAGTACTAAATTAGTTCATGGCGGGGTTCGTTATTTAGAAGCAGCAGTAAAAAAATTAAACAAAGATCAGTTCTTATTGGTTAAAGAAGGTTTAAAAGAAAGATCACGTTTACTTAAGAATGCACCGCATTTATGTTCAAGATTAACACTAGTTACTCCTATATATAAATGGTGGGAACTGCCGTATATGTTTATTGGCTTAACTTTATATGATTTAGTTGCAGGAAAAAAAGGGCTAGGAAGATCTTCTATTGTTTCTAAAGATACCATGATAAACTCTTTTCCTATTATAAAAAAAGATGGTTTAGTTGGTGGGGTTAAATACTATGATGGATCATTTAATGACAGTAAATTAAATGTATCTCTTTTGCAAACGGCACAAAAACACGGAGCTGTTTGTAAAAACTATCAAGAAGTACTTGGTTTTTTATATGAAAATGAAAAAGTTAGTGGTTTAAGAATAAAAGATAAAATCAATAATGAAGAATACACAGTAGAAGCAGACATGATTGTAAATGCTACGGGAGTATTTTCAGATAATATTAGACGCTTAGATGATAAAGAAGCAAAAAAGATGCTGGATTTAAGTTCTGGAATTCATATTGTATTGGACAAAAAATACTTGCCTTTAGGTGAAGGTTTAATGATTCCAAAAACGGAAGATGGAAGAGTATTATTTATTTTACCTTGGATGGGAAAATGTTTAGTAGGAACTACGGATGAAAGTACAAAACTTCAAGAAAGACCAGAAGTAAGTGACAAAGATATTGAGTATATTTTAAAACACTTAGAAATATATTTTTCATTAAAAATTAATAAGAGTGAAATTTTATCTTCTTGGTGTGGGATTAGACCTTTGGTAGCGCCTGATAAAGATGCAGATACATCAACAATAGTACGTGATCATGTAATTACCAGCTCAAAATCTGGTTTGGTAAGTATTATTGGTGGAAAATGGACTACGTATAGAAAAATGTCACAAGAAGTAGTTGATTATCTTGATAAAAAGTTTGATTTAAATAAAAATAAATGTTTTACTAAAAAATTAAAGTTAATTGGAAGTGAAAATTTTGATTCTTTCAAAAAAGACAATAATAATGAAGATAAAACATTTCAACATCTTGTTTCTTTGTATGGTGATAAAACTTCTTTGGTTCTTTCTTCTGGGAATAAAAATGAGTATATCAACAAAAACTATCTTTATACACATGCTGAATTAATGTATTGTTTAGAATATGAATTTGTTAAAAAACCTTTGGATTTTTTAGTAAGACGAACAAGTTTAGCACTAATAGATAAAGATGCTGCAAAAGAATCATTAGATACAGTTGTTAATATAATGGCTTTGTATTTTAAGTGGAACGATGAGAAAAAAGAAAATGAAAAAACTACTGCTCTTAGAATATTAAACAATAACTTATAAAAAACAAATGCGTAAATAGGTGTATTTAAAAAAAACTTATAAATTTAAATACACTCTAGAAGTAAAAATATCCTATAGTAAATAAATAATGTTATGACTTAAGTACCTATATTAGTAAAAGGATATAACTTTTGTTTATAAAAAATGGCATACCTCTTTATCTTCAATTAAAAGAAAAACTTTTAGAAGATATTCGTTGTATGTTTCAATTGCATAAACAGCAGCAGAACTATTGTTTGCTTCACCTCTAACTACACTAGAAGCTACTGCTTGCGTTTATCATTAACTCTGATTCCTCACACCATGAACAAACCAATTTTCACAATCATAAACTGATAAAAAAAGTTTTAGATTATATCAAAGAATGAGCAAACTCAACAAATCCAAAACCTCCGTTACTATGGGTGATATATTTTGGCTTATGAGTAAGGGTATCTAATACTTTTGCAATATTTGCCACTCCCACTGTTAGTTCAAAAGCTTCATACATTGGTTCATCATTAGAAGAATCTCCAATGAATGCACATTTTTCTTTTTTGATACCATGTTTTTCAAGCCAAGAAAGCGAAGTTTTAGCCTTGTTGTAGTCACCAAACCAAGCATTAATATGAATTGAACTAGCAGAAACATTTAAGCCTTTTTTTCTTAGCCAATTAGATGCTTTAATAACAATATCTTTATCAATTTTTACTTCTTGATTGATATCAAATGCAATATCTGTAATACGAAAATTTTGATCTTGTGCTAAGGGTATTCCAAATAATTGTTTTATTTCTTCAGCATAACTGATAAATTTCAAATAATTTTTTTTACGCACATCCTCTGCTAGTTGATATTGTTTAATTAAATTTCCATTTTCATCTAAATATAACCAAAAAGCACCATTTTCGCCAATGATACAATCTATTGGCCAAGTTCTAATAATACAGTCGCACCAACCAGCGCAAGCGCCAGTTACTACTACAATTTTTTTTCCATTTTTTTTAAGTGCACCTAATGATAGGTACGTCTCTTGGTGCATTTTTCCTTCCCATGTTAAAGTATCATCAAGATCACTGAAAATTACTTCAATATTATTATCTATTTTAATGGGTAAGCTTTGTATTTTTTGGCTTTTCATAATTTCCTATTTATATTAATTTTTTTCGAATATTTACAACAATAATTTCAGCAATAATAACTACTGCAAAAATTGCCAATAATGCAATTGAAACTTGTCTCCATTGAAATAAGTTCATAGAATCACTTAAGATTACACCAATTCCACCAGCGCCAACTAAGCCAAGAACTGCAGATTCTCTAACATTTATATCCCACCTAAATAGTATAATACTAAAAAATGCTGGCATTACTTGAGGCCAGTAAGCTTTAAGTAGAATGGTAATCATAGGAGCACCTGTTGCTCTTAATGCTTCAACAGATCCCATGTTAACCTCGTCCAATGCTTCACCTAAAAGTTTTCCTATAAAACCAATAGATCTAAAAGCGATAGCAAGAACCCCTGATATAATACCTGGTCCAAAAACAGCAACAAAAAGTAAAGCCCAAACTAAAGAATTGACCGTACGTGATGAAACTAGAAAAAATCGTGCTACCCAATGTACCCAAGAATAAGAAACAATAGTTGAGGCACTCATTAATGCTAAAGGTAAAGCCAGTACTAAAGCTACAAGAGTACCAAGTGTTGCAATGTTTAATGTTTCTATAATAGCAGTGTGAACAGCAATAGGATAGTATTCAAATTCTATAGGCCACATTCTGGAAAATAAATCCATCATTTGCTCTGGTGCATCGTAGAAAAATTCAGGAATAACTTCTACCGTTCGTATTGAGAAAAATAAAGCTGATACAAAACAAACATATACTAAATAACGCAATAGACGTTGTTTTAAAGTGAATCTTTCCCAATAATAATCTATGTTATTCATATAAAAATCCTTCTCACTAAAATAGATATAAATTCCCATACTAGTATGACAAAGATGGTTGTAATTAAAATAGCTGCAACAAAATCGTAGTCAAAACGTTGAAATGCTGAGAATAAAGTACCACCAAGTCCACCGGCTCCTACAATTCCAATCATTGTAGAGTTTCTTAAGTTAGAATCAAATTGATATGTTGCAAAACCTATAAATCTGGAAAAAACCTGTGGTAGAACAGAAAACAAAATAATACTTGAAAAACTAGCACCTGTTGCTCTTATGGCTTCAACTTGTTTTAGAGATATCTCTTCAATTGCTTCTGCAAAGAGTTTAGCAATAAAACCAATAGAAGCAGTAATAAGAGTTAATATCCCTGCCAATGGTCCAAAACCAACGCTCTTTACGAATAAAATAGCAATAATTACAGGGTGAAAAGAACGACATAATGCAATAAAAACTCGAACAGAAGAACTTACCCAAAGTGGCATAAAGTTACGAGCGGCCAATAGTCCTATAAATAGTGATAAAAAGATACCTATAGAGCTAGAAATAACAGCTATTTCAATACTTTCAATCAATCCTTCTAATAACAATGCCCAACGCGTAAAATTTGGTGGAACCATTCGTGCCAACAAATCCCCAGCGTGAGATAATCCCTGAATAAATCGAGGCCAACTCAAGCCCATTGCCTCTACAGAATAAATTACATATAGAACAAAAAGTACGGTCAATCCAATTAATTTCCAATTTGTAGGAAAGGGATTGGGATAATTATTTTTTATTCCATCCATTCTTCGCCTCCATATATTTCCTTAAGCAAAGTGTCTGTAATTCCTGATGGTTCTCCATCGTAAACAACATAACCCTCAGACATACCAATAATTCTAGTTGCAAAACGCTGTGCCAATTTAACATCATGCATGTTTACAATAGCTGGAATATTGTTTTTCTTAGAAAAATCTGTTATTAGTTCCATTATCTCAACTGCCGTCTTTGGATCCAGAGAGGATGTAGGTTCGTCAGCTAATAAAATATCTGGATTTTGCATTACTGCGCGGGCAATACCAACTCTTTGTCTCTGACCCCCAGATAAACTATCTGCACGCTTTTTTGCGTGATCAGACAAACCAACAGTTTTTAGCAATTCATAAGCAGTATTAATATCTTTTTGCGAGAATTTTTTTCTAAAAGCCTGCCATGAAGTCATATAACCAAGTCGTCCTGTTAAAACATTTTCAATAACACTTAGTCTTTCAACTAAGTTATATTCTTGAAAAACCATTCCCATATGACGCCTGACTTTCCGTAAAGTAGAACCTTTTATTTGACAAAGGTCTAAATCTTTAAAAATAATTTCTCCACCATTTGGATCAACAAGTCTGTTTATGCAACGAAGCAAAGTACTTTTTCCTGTACCAGAAGGACCAATTATGGCTATTACTTCTGGTTTTGTAATTGATATATTAATACCTTTTAAAATCAAATCTCCAGGTACGTACCATTTTTTAAGATTTTTAATTTCAAGATAACTTTTTGTTTTCGACATAGGGACCTCTTTTAAATCAATATAACTTTTTGTTTTCGACATACTAACCTCTTTTAAATATGGAAGATTTAGAGAACTGAATGAGTAATCTAAGCCACATAAAAAGTGGGCTTAAATTATTTCAAAATACTTGTGTTAGCTTTTATTTTTTGCAGCAGCAGCTTTCTTAGCAGCTTTTTTTGCTTTCTTAGCAGCATCTTTTGCTGCTAGTTTTTTCAAACCACTTTCAGTATACGCTACTCCTGTAGAGTGAGCTATATCACGAATTACTTGCCATTCTTTTTTGTATGTTATAGGGAAAAACCTATCAGCACCACCAAAAGTTTTTGTCATTTCTGGTGTAAAACGGTAAGAATAAAAAGCATCTTTAATTTTTTTAGCCAATTCAGGTGCTAATTCACTTGAGTAACCAAATGAAGATGTTGGAAACTGAGGACTAGTATATAAAATTCTAAAGTCTTCACTATTAATTCTACCTGCTGCACTCATTCTTTTGAAAACATCAGAAGCAACTGGTGCAGCATCATAATCTCCAGATAAAACACCTAAAATAGATTGATCATGCTTACCAGAATATTTAACAGTATAGTCAACACCTGGAGTGATTCCTATTTTAGGGAAGAGCGCTCTAGGAGCTAAATTTCCTGAATTTGAAGAAGAAGATGTGTGAGCAACTGTTTTGCCCTTTATGTCGCTCATTTTTTTGATAGGACTGTCTTTTCTAACTATCATAATTAAGTTATACCCTTGAAAACCTTCGCTTGTTCCCTTTACAGCGATAGGTACAAAACCACCTAAATTAACTGCATAACCTGTAGGTCCTGTAGAGAATCCAGCAATATGTAAACGTCCTGAACGTAAAGCTTCAACTTCAGCTGCATTAGAATGCACAGTGTAATAAATAATTCTTTTACCTGTAGCTTTTGATAAATAGGCTTGAAAATCAGCAAAAGCATCTTTATAAACAGCTGGATCTTCAACTGGTGTATAAGTAAATACTAATGTACTTGGGTTTTTATAGTTTTCCGAATTTTGAGGAGCATCGGCAACCATATCTTTGTTTTCATCACAATATCTATTGTCTAAAACGCCTCTATTACTACAACCTTCAGCTTGAGCCATACTTCCTGCTAAAAATAACATACTCATAAAAGCTATTTTTAGTTTTTGTACATATTTTTGTGTGTTCATTGTTTTTCCTTTAATTTTGTATGTTTAACTATACACTATCAAGTCAGACATATATACTTAATCACAATCTTATAAATATCTAGCAACATTATAACATCATAATGATAGTTTTATAGTGACGTATCAAATTTTAAAGATAGCTTAAATTGTTTCTAAATTTCAAAAGTTCTTAAAAACTATTTTAATTCAAATAATATTTATTTTATTATTTAAAGCGACTAGAAGGGACATCCAAGGCTAATAAATCAATTATTTTGTTTTTTTGTTTGGCGTTATTTACTTAAATATTATGAGGGTTTTATTAAAAAATAATGCAATCTTTTAGTTTAATCTACTTTAAAAGGTTATGACCTTATAATCTAACCCATAACATTATAGCCTTATGATGTAGTTAGAAAATAAGGAATAGAATCCATGAAAAAAAACAAATATGAACTTATTATTATAGGTGGTGGAGCAACTGGAAGTGGAATAGCATTGGATGCAGCTTCTAGGGGAATTAAAACATTATTATTAGAAAAAAATGATTTTTCAGAAGGTACAAGCTCAAGAAGTACTAAATTAGTTCATGGCGGCGTTCGTTATTTAGAAGCAGCAGTAAAAAAATTAAACAAAGATCAGTTCTTATTGGTCAAAGAAGGTTTAAAAGAAAGATCACGTTTACTTAAGAATGCACCGCATTTATGTTCAAGATTAACACTTGTAACTCCTATATATAAATGGTGGGAACTGCCGTATATGTTTATTGGTTTAACTTTATATGATTTAGTTGCAGGAAAAAAAGGTCTAGGAAGATCTTCTATTGTTTCTAAAGATACCATGATAAAATCTTTTCCTATTATAAAAAAAGATGGCCTTGTTGGTGGGGTTAAATACTATGATGGATCATTTAATGACAGTAAACTAAATGTATCTCTTTTGCAAACGGCGCAAAAACATGGAGCTGTTTGTAAAAACTATCAAGAAGTACTTGGTTTTGAATATGAGAATGAAAAAGTTAGTGGTTTAAGAATAAAAGATAAAATCAATAATGAAGAATACACAGTAGAAGCAGACATGATTGTAAATGCTACGGGAGTATTTTCAGATAATATTAGACGCTTAGATGATAAAGAAGCAAAAAAGATGCTGGATTTAAGTTCTGGAATTCATATTGTATTGGACAAAAAATACTTGCCTTTAGGTGAAGGTTTAATGATACCAAAAACGGAAGATGGAAGAGTATTATTTATTTTACCTTGGATGGGAAAATGTTTAGTAGGTACTACAGATGAAAGTACAAAACTGCAAGAAAGACCAGAAGTAAGTGATAAAGATATTGAATATATTTTAAAACACTTAGAAATATATTTTTCATTAAAAATTAATAAGAGTGAAATTTTATCTTCTTGGTGTGGAATTAGACCTTTGGTTGCGCCTGATAAAGATGCAGATACATCAACAATAGTACGTGATCATGTAATTACTAGCTCAAAATCTGGTTTGGTAAGTATTATTGGTGGAAAATGGACTACGTATAGAAAAATGTCACAAGAAGTAGTAGATTATCTTGATAAAAAGTTTGATTTAAATAAAAATAAATGTTTTACAAAAAAATTAAAATTAATTGGAAGTGAAAATTTTGATTCTTTCAAAAAAGACAATAATAATGAAGATAAAACATTTCAACATCTTGTTTCTTTGTATGGTGATAAAACTTCTTTGGTTCTTTCTTCTGGGAATAAAAATGAGTATATCAACAAAAACTATCTTTATACACATGCTGAATTAATGTATTGTTTAGAATATGAATTTGTTAAAAAACCTTTGGATTTTTTAGTAAGACGAACAAGTTTAGCTCTAATAGATAAAGATGCTGCTAAAGAATCATTAGATACAGTTGTTAATATAATGGCTGAGTATTTTAAGTGGAACGATGAGAAAAAAGAAAATGAAAAAACAACTGCTCTAAGAATATTAAACAATAACTTATAAAAAAAACTGCGTAAATAGGTGTATTTAAAAAAAAAGTATAAATTTAAATACACTCTAGAAGTAAAAATATCCTATAGTAAATAAATAATGTTATAATGTTATGACTTAAGTACCTATATTAGTAAAACTTATTTGATTTTACAATTTTTTTGGTGCTAGTATTTAAAAGGATATGACTTTTGTTTATAAAAAATGGTATACCTCTTTATCTTCAATTAAAAGAAAAACTTTTAGAAGACATTCAACGTAATTATAAAGTTAATGATCTAATACCTGCTGAAGGCAAACTAGAGGCTATGTATAAGGTTTCCCGCATTACAGTACGTAAAGCAATTGAGGAATTAGAAAGAAGTAATGTTGTTGTTAAAAAACAAGGAAAAGGAACTTTTGTAACAGAAGAAAAAATTCTTTATGATGCAAATGCTATTGGTTCTTTAACTCAAAGGCTTGCAAAACAAAACAAATTCTTAAGTACCAAATCTATAACCTTTGAAATAATTAAAGAAGAACATTTTGTAAAAGATTTATTAAAGTGTGATACGCTTATATGTATTAGAAGAACAAGATTGTTAAATAAAATTCCTTTTGCTTTAATGATTAATTATTTTGATATTAATACTGTTCCTAATATAGAACATAAATTAGATGAAGATTCTTTATATACCTACTTAAAAAAAGAATACAATATTGAATTTTTTACAGCAGAAGAAACAGTAGAAGCAAAAGCTGCAAATAAATCAGAAGCTAAAAAGCTTGAAATAGAAGAAGGAACACCTGTTTTATCTCTTCATAGATTGTCTTCTGATAAAAAAGGGAAAGCAGTTGAATACTCTGATTTGGTGATAAAATCAGATATGTATAAACATAAAATAATGTTATTTAGTGATAAAGTAACAAATATTTAATTTCTTTACTATAAAACGCTAAGCTTAGTGTAAAATGAAAACTAAGCTTTTTTCTATCTAATCTCTTAATCCACTTACTATAATGAACTTTCAAATTAATTTTTTAATGAGACATAAATACAGGAATACTTGTATTTTCTAGTAGATACCTAGTAGCACCACCAAACATAAGTTCTTTTAGGCCTTTATGTCCGTATGCTCCAGCTATTATTATGTCAAAATCTCCATTTATTGCAGCATTTAATAATGCTTGTCCTGGTATTCTAGTAGTTTTAATAATTTCATAAGTGGCACATATATCATGCTCTTTTAAATAATCAATAAGATTTTCCAAAACATCTAAATTTTCCACATATTCTATTGATGAAATTATATGTACTTTTTTAGCAGTTTTTAATAGCTCAATTGAAGAAGTGAGTGCACGTGATGCTTCTGTAGAATTATTCCATCCAATAATTATTGAATCAGTAGAAAACTTTCTTAAAACTCTTGGAAACATTAAAACAGGTTTACCACTTTTTAAAACGGCAGTTTCAAATGTTGCAGTAGTAAGACCAGAGGGTGGAGCAGCAGCAATTACAAGATCACAAAATTTTGATTCTTGTTCTACTAAACTACTTCTTAATCCTTCTAAGACTTTTACACGAACCAAAGCATTATTTTTATTAGTATCAATAGAAATATCGACTGCTAAGTCTTTTGCTACCTTATTAAAAAGTTCTAAAAAAACTTCATTTTCTTCTTTATACTTCATATCAACGATTTGGTCAAGCTCATTTATGATTTTTTCAGGAATTGCATATCTTTTATAAAGTGTGTTATTGTCTTTTAAACTTGACTTTAAAATATCTAATTTTATATTAAGTTTTTTTGCGATTAATAGTGCACCATAAATTCTTTCTTCTAACTCATCTCCACCACCAATTGGGAAAAATAGTTTTTTATAATACATGTGTAATCCTTTAAGTTTTTATCTATTCTAAGCAATGCATACAGATAATAATACGATGTTTATTATCTATATTCACGTTTTATATTTAAGAAAATACGTTTTTGTCCTCTAAATAAAAAGTGTAGAGGTCCTCTTAAATAAGAAACAATTCTTATTTAAAGGACGTAAAAATAAACCAATTATTAGTAGGAGCTTATTGAACTTCATGTATTGCAAGCTGTTCAAAAGCTAGAGCAATCCATCCGCTAACTAACATATCAAACCATTGTTCAACACCAGAACAAGCAACTACAACATTTCCATAAACAAAAGATCCATAGAAGGGTAAATCTCCTTCTCTTAAAGACGATGGGTGCATCGCTTGTGTTACAAGATTTGCTTGACTTTCTCTCCAAGCTTGTTGTGCTTTACTTCGTGCAAAGTCATCAAAGGGTTTTTCCCAAGTAGAATTTTTAATTGATTCTTCATATAAAATTGCATCAGAAAAAGAAGACTCCCAAGGTTTTAACCTTGGGTCCATAATCACAATATGAAGTTCTTTTCTATTGGTACGTTTGAATAATTCTTCAATTGAAGGTTTAACGAGCTCAACAGCTTGTTTCGCAATGTTTAGATGATTCATTATTTTGCAGTCTTAGCAAATATTTTAGCAAAATGAGCAACCATATCAGGAACATCATTGTTTGCTTTTCCATCTTCTACTGCGCTTCCAAGTGATGCTTTTGTACCTGCTGCGATGGCAGAAGAAACATTTAATGATTCAGTCATACTTACATAATAAGCTAAATCTTTATGTGCATTTCCAATTGAGAAACCTAAAGATTTAGTATTTCCATCAACTGCATTTGATTTTACAAAATCCATCATCATAGAATGAAGAGGTCCTGCTGACATAATATTATAAAGGTCTTCTCTTTTAATTCCTGCTAAATCAGCCATAGCAAAGGATTCTGACATTGCAGTTGCAAGTGTCATTCCAAAGAAATTATTGATAAGTTTTAAGGTATGTCCAGCACCTAAAGTACCTACATGAAATACATTTTCACCAATATCCGCTAATAGAGATTTAACTTTATCAAAATCAGTTTTTTCCCCAGCAGACATTATATTTAATAAACCATCAAGTGCATGTTTAGGAGTTCTTCCTAGTGGAGCATCCATATAACTTGAGCCTTTCTCTTTTATTTCTGCAGCAAGCATTTTAGTTGATGCAGGTAAAGATGTCCCAAAGTCTATGACTATCGTGCCAGGATTAAGTGCTTCAATTAGGCCATTTTCACCTAACATAATAGATTCAACAGCTTTTGATGTATCAACACAAATAATGATAATATCAGAATTAGAAGCTACTTCTCTGTTATTAGAAGCAACTTTAGCACCACGACTTTCAGCTTTTACTATCCCTGCATTACGGCTTCTACTGAAAACTGTTACTTCATAATTTTTATCTTGTAGTCTATTTACGATGGCAGAACCCATTAATCCTAAACCAATGAATCCAATTCTTTTTCTTTGTGTATTTGACATTATTTATTTCCTAATTTTAATTTATATTTTTCAATTAATATATTTCTATACTTAATAAAGGGGCTAGCCCCTTTATCTTTGATTTTAATTATTGTTTATTATTTTTTGTTTCTTATGAAGCTTTTTTTTCCAATTCTTTTTCAGCTTTTTTCAATTTTACAAACCTTCTATAAGAAGTAATAGCCATAAATAAAGCCAGTGCTAAGAATGAAGCACTAATTGGTCGTGTAAAAAAGATACTAGGATCATCATGAGACATTAATAATGCCCGTCGCATATTTTGCTCAGCCATTGGCCCTAGAATTAATGCCAATAATATGGGTGAAATCGGAAATTTCGCTTTATCCATAAAATAAGCCAGAATACCTACAATAAGAGCTAATCCTACATCAAAGAAAGAAAATCTCATAGCATAAGCTCCTGTAATACAAAGAAGAAATATGATTGGTGTCAAAATACTAACATTAATATTAATTAATTTAGCAAATAATTTTGCACCACTTAAACCTACAATTAATAAAACAAATTGACATAAAATCATACCAGCAAATAAAGGGTAAACAATATCAATATGATCTTTAAATAATAAAGGTCCAGGTTGTAAACCATGAATAGTTAAAGCTCCAAGTAATACAGCAGTAACAGCATCACCAGGAACTCCTAGGGTTAACATTGGAATCATCGCACCACCAACTGCTCCATTATTAGCAGATTCTGGTGCAGCAATACCTTCATGTGAACCTTTACCAAATTCTTCTGGTGTTTTAGATGTTCTTTTTGCTTCACCGTATGCAACAAATGCAGCAACATCACAACCAAGTCCAGGAACACTTCCCATTAATGCACCAATAGTTCCAGACTTACCCATAGTAGGAAGAAGGGCTTTAATATCTTTAAATCTTGGTAAAATTCTACCAACTTTTGATTTTACCTGTGGTACTAGGCCCATAGTTTCTACATTTCTAAATACTTGAGCAAAACCAAATAAACCAATTAATACTGGAATAAAAGTAATTCCACCTAATAAGTTATCGTTTTCAAAAGAAAAACGTGCCACTCCAGATAAAGGATCAAAACCAATAGTTGTTAATAATAAACCAATTAAAACTACGATTACACCTTTAAGAAGTGATTCTCCCGAAATTGAGATAATCATAGTAAGTCCAAAAACAGCCAAAGCAAAAAACTCTGGAGGTCCAAAACGTAAACCAAATTGTGCAATTTCAGGGGCTAAAAATGCCATAATTAATGCACCAATAGTACCACCCACAAAAGAAGAAACAGTTGCAATACCAATGGCCTTACCACCTTCACCTTTTTGAGTTAAAGGGTAACCATCAAGTAAGGTAGCTGCTGCTGCTGGTGTTCCAGGTGTTCTTATAAGGATTCCTGAAATAGAACCCCCATAAATTCCCCCCGTAAATATTCCCATTAATAACAATAATCCCTCAACTGGAGGAAGACTGTAAGTAAAAGGAATTAATAAAGCACAGCCCATAGTTGCAGTTAATCCAGGTAAAGACCCAACTACAATACCAGCAGTAACTCCAATTACAATAAATAATAAACTAGAAGGCGTACTAAAAATTAGTTGGAATGCGTCTAATAAATAATCAAGTGTCATTGCATTCTCCTATAAAATAAAATTCTTGTTTTAAATTTTTTATAAACTTTTTCAAAAGAGCCCTTCTGGTAAAGGTATTTTTAAAAACACTTTAAAAATTCCAAAAACAATAGTAGCAACACATGCACTAACTATCAAGGTAACTAAATAACTTTTTAGACCTAAAAACTTCATAGTTACAAATAAAAATATTCCCGTAGCAAGATAAAATCCTGCAACTTGCATCAAAAATAAATAAGCAATGGCAAATCCTAAAACAATAGAAGTACGAATAAAACCTTTTTTATTTATTGTCTCAAAGTTTTTTAAGGAATTCCCTTTTAATGCTTGATAAATAAGGGTAAGAGAAGCTAAGAGCAACATTACAGATACGACCTGTGGGAAGAAATTAGGCCCGTAACGGTTAACTCCACTTCCCACATATTGTTGTTCTGCATATAAATAAATGGCAATACTTAATAAGCTTAAGAAAATACCACTACAAACATCAATAGTCTTGTTATACATCAAAAATTACTTTTTAAGTAGACCAACAGAATCTAATGTTGGTTTAAGTACATTTTCCATATTTTCTAAAAATTCTTTAAAACCTTTAGCATCTGCATACACTAAGTTAAGACCAACTTTTTTTGTAAATTCTCTAAATTCAGGATCATCAAACATTTTTTTGAATCCAGCTTCTAAAATTTTTGTACGATCAGCTGGTACATTTTTAGCCAATGCTAATCCACGCCAATCTAAGATAGGAGCATCAGATGCGAAACCTTCTTCTTTAAGTGTTGGAACATTTGGGAATAAAGGATGACGTTTTGTATCATCTGTTACAATAATATTAACTTGACCCGCTTCCTTTAATTGCTTCATTTCATCAATACCCGTTGCTGCTAAATCAATATGTCCACCAAGTAGAGCAGAACGTGTAGGAGCTCCTCCATCAAAAGGAATAAAGTTAAATTCAATACCATTTTTAATACCTAAAGAAGCAGCAGATAAATGCCAAGCTACACCAGCACCTGTATGACCAATTGTTACTTTGCCAGGATTTGCTTTTGCATATTTAACAACATCAGCAATTGATGACCATTTAGAATCAGCTTTTACACTTAAAGCAGGAGCACTTTGATTTAATAATTGTAATAATTTAAAATCACGAAAGTTAAGTTTTGATAAACCCATTAATTTATAGGTACTAAGTCCAAAAGTAATCATACCAACTGTATAACCATCTGGCCTTGCAAGTCTAGCTGCACTCATACCAACAACACCTTGACCGCCTGTTTTATTAACTACATTTACATTTACACCAATGTGCTTTTTCGCATTTTTAACCAATGCTCTTGCAATTGTATCTGTTCCACCACCTGCTGACCATGGTACAATTAACGTGATGTCTTTTTCAGGGAATGCTGCAAATGCAGTACTTACAGAAAGTCCTATAGCCAATAGTACACTTCTAATTTGTTTTACTTGTTTCATTTTTTTTCCTTAATTATATTTAGTTTTTAAATTACACATTAGAACAATCAAAATTAATTATTCATTGTATCAATTATAAAATCCAATTCTCCTATTTGGTATGACCAAATTAGTAATTCCATCTTATACTAGTTTTTTTTAAATATTGCTTAATTTATCTATGTAATTCTAAATTAAGACAAAAAATGACTTAATATCGTGATTATTTATTAGTAAAGAAAGATTTGTTTTGATTTTTCTATGTATATAGTTAGGTATATTTTTTAATATGGTTGTACCAAACTAGGACAATATGTAATTATGGTACAATTAATAAATTTAAAGGAGATAATAATTGTGAATAAAACAGAATCAGCTCAGAAAGGAAGAATTTCTGATTATTTAGTAGATCAATTAGAAGCAAGAATATTATCCAATAATATAAAAGATGGGGAAACTTTGCCGGCTGAGAGAGAATTAATGAATCAATATAATGTAAGTAGAACGGTTGTTAGAGAAGCCATTGCTACATTGTCAAGTAAAGGTTTAGTAGTTACAAAACCAAGATTTAGACCCGTTGCAAGAAAACCAGATATTGATTCTGCTTTAAATTCTATTAGTGGGATAGTATCTCATCTTTTAAGTGAAGCTGATGGGGTGAAAAATCTATTTTATACGCGATTAATGATTGAAGCTATGTTAGTACGTGAAGCTGCAATTCATGCCAATAAGGATGATATAAAAGCATTAAGACAGGCTTTAGAAGCCAATTACCTTGCAATAAATGATTCAGATATATTCCATACTACAGATGTATTATTTCACTCTATTCTTTATGCAATTCCTAATAATCCAATATTCCCTTTGGTGCAGAAGGCTTTTGTAAATTGGTTATCTGGTTATTGGAAAAAAATGAAAATGCATGAACAAAGAAATGAAGTCAATTATTATGCACATAAAAAAATATTTGAAGCTATTTTAAACAGAGATCCTGATGAAGCTGAAAAAGCATTAAGAGAACACCTTACAAATGGGTGGAAAGAGCTTGAAGAAACTTTTAAATCATAAGGAAAGTTTTCACAAGTCTTATATAAAGATTAGATTTTTATAAGACGATAACTTTCAATATAATTTAAAAGATATTCTTTCTTAGATACTTTGAATAAAAAATATGTAAAGCAATGAAGCACAGATTTTTTAAATCTTTAAAAAATCTGTGAAAATTCCATCTACTCCCATAGCATAAAGCTCTTTTTTTCTTTTATCGTTATTGACTGTAAATACATTTACTTTATAATTAGCATTTTTTAACTTTTCTACAAGTTTTTTATTAAGAATTGCATCTTATCTTATGTTTATAAAAAATCCGTAAAAATAGCATCAACTCCCAGGGAAAAAAGTTCTTTTTTTCTCTTTTTATTATTAACAGTGAAAACATTTATTTTATAATTAGCATCTTTTATAAGTTTTACCAGTTTTTTATCAACCAAAGAATCTTCACAATTATACGCTTTGACATCTAGTTTTTTAAGATAAAGCAATAAATCTTTTGGATGTTTTTTTTCAACCAAAGCGGCTCTGTGTATATCAGGCGCAATCTTTTTTGCTTTTTTTAAATAAGAATGATTAAAAGAAGATAAAAGTACCTTTTCTTGCATATGTGTTTCTTGAACTATTTTTATGATTTCTTTGACTATTTTTTTATGAAAAGGTGTTTTTTTCATATTTTTTATTTCAATATTTGCTAAAAGGTTCTTTTTTTTACAAAACTCTAATACTTGTGTTAGTGTAAGAATTTGATCTGCTTTGATGTCATTTTTATTGACTCTTTTATCTTTAATAGTATCAAAAGGATCTTTTTCTTTAAACCAAGAAGCAAAATCAAGCATTAATAATTCTTGATAGGTAAAATCATGTATTTTCTTTTTTTTATGTGTTTTTTTATTTCTAATGATATTAGATGTACGTTTTAAGGTTTTGTCATGAATAACAACAGCAATACCATCTTTACATAAGGTTACATCAAATTCAATAAAATCACATTTTCCAAGAGCTGCTTTAAAAGCGCTCATAGTATTTTCAGGACGAATTGCCCTAAACCCCCTATGTGCTGCAATTAGCTTGGATTTGTTCTCTAGCGTATCATAAAACCCTATCATGATTTTTTCTTTGAAAAAATTAAATTTAAGATAGCAAGTACAGAGGTTCCCATAATAAGTAAAAATGAAATAGCATTAATAACAGGAGTACTTCCATCTCTTACTTGCAAATATAAGTTTACGGGTAAAGTAGTTTCAGAACCAATTAAAAATAAAGTAGTATTAAAATTTTCAAAACTCATTAAAAATGCCACGGCACCAGCTCCTATTAAAGCAGGTTTTAAAAAAGGAATAATTATATAACGAATGCTTTGAAATTTACTAGCACCTAAATTAAGGGCTGCTTCTTCCAGCGAATTATCAAATTTTTTAAGTCTTGCAGATACAACTAATAATACAAAAGTAGTAATAAAAGCAAATTGTCCAAGTACAACCAACCAAAAACTAGGGCGTAAAATCTCTAAGTCCAAAGCAAAATTATCTTCTAAAAATAAACCCGTAGAATTAACAGACAATAATAAAGATATTCCTAAAATAACACCTGGAATAACTAAAGGTGTTAGGGCTAAAAAGAATAAAAATTGTTTGTATCTAAAGTGTTCTCTTTCAAATAAAAATGCGGCCAGCGTACCTATAATTAATGAGGAAATAGATACAAAAAAGGCAGTTTGAGCTGAAACCCAAATAGACAATAGATTCTGAGTATCTTTTAATATTCCAAGGCGCTCTTCTGTATCACTTATAAACCAGTCCAAAGTAAAACCATTCCAAGGTAAAGAAGGGAAATTAGAATCATTAAAAGCCAAAACAGATGTAACCATTAAAGGTGCAAATAAAAAAATAAAAAAAGCTATAACATAAAGTTTAAAACCTATTGAATAGGCCTTAGAATTGGGTAGGGTACGAATCATGATAAAGCCTTAGATAGATTTTGTTTGGTGAGTTTAAGTCCTAACCAAATAATAAAAGAGGATAAAGCCAAAAGTAAAAAACCAAAAGCTGCACCTTGATTCCAATTTAAAGATGCTATAAATTCATTATAAATTTGTTCTGTAAACCATAAAGAATTTTTACCTCCCATTAAATTAGGGGTCAAATAATTTCCAAGTGTTAACATAAAAACAACAATAGAACCAGAGACAATACCTGAGGCACTATAAGGAATGACTATTTTAAAGAATATTGTTAGTTTTGAAGCCCCTAAATCATGTGCTGCTTCTATATATGAATCATCCATGCCTTCTAAAGAAGAAATTAAAGGCACAGCCATAAATAACATGGAAGTATAAACAAGTCCCATAATCATGGCCGCATCATTGTATAAAAATTCAATACCTGAACTAGTAAATCCCATACTTTGTAAAAAATAGTTAATCACACCACTTTCTCGCAACAGTATTGTCCATCCATAAACACGTACAAGTTCACTCACCCAAAAAGGTAAAAGTAAAAGTATAATTAAAAAAGCACTGTAACGTTTATTTACTATTTTGGTGATATAAAAAGCAATAGGAAATGTAATAATAAAAGTTAAAAAAGTAACAAAAATAGCATACATTGCTGTTCTTAAAAAAGTCAACCAATAAATATCATTGTTAAAAAACTCTTTATAATTTTCAAAACTCCAAACCATTATTTCATCATCGTTCTCAAAACGTAAAGACATAATTAAGAGCTCAATTTGCGGAATTACAATTAATAAAGCCAACCATAAAATAATAGGCACTAAAAAAATATAAAACCCTAAAGATGTTGCATTTTTCATATTATGCCCTATATGTTTTGCAGTCATTAAAATGTACGGCTGCTTCTATTGTATCTCCTACTTTAATATGAGAAAACTGTCTGTTTTGGGGAAGTGATACTTGAATTTCTTCTTTTGTACCTTGAATAATTGCTAGAAGTTTTGTATTAGAACCATCAAATAAAATACTTTTAATATCTAAGGTAAAACGATTTAAATCCGTTAATTCCTTCTCTGGCATTAATATAATAGCTTCGGGCCTTATATATACTTTACAAGTATCTTTTATTTCTTCTATACAAATAACCTTTAACTGCAAAGAATTCTCTAAAACTACCGTATCATTTTGGGTGAATTTTCCTTGGAATATATTGGATTCTCCAACAAAACCTGCTACAAAAGATGTTTTTGGGTTTGAATAGAGATTTTTGGGTGTATCAATTTGCTCAAAAACTCCATTGTTCATAACAGCTACTTTATCACTCATTACTAAAGCTTCACTTTGATCGTGAGTAATATAAATAAAAGTCGTTCCAAATTCTTTTTGAAGTTTTTTAAGTTCAATTTTCATTGTTTCTCGCAGTTTTAAATCCAGCGCTCCTAAAGGTTCATCAAGTAGTAAGATAGAAGGTTCTAATACAAGTGATCTAGCAATTGCTACACGTTGTCTCTGTCCTCCTGAAAGTTGTGATACTTCTTTTTTTCCATAACCTTTTAAATGAACTTTTTCTAAAATAGCAGCTACTTTTTCTTCAATCACTTTTTTTGAAAGTTTTTTTCGTTTTAATCCAAAGGCAATATTTTCTTCAACATTCATCATAGGGAAAAGTGCCAAGTTTTGAAAAACTAAGTTTACTGGACGATTATTAGGAGCAATTCCAATCATTTCTTCGTCTCGTATTAAAATAGAACCAGAACTTGGTTCTAAAAAACCTGCAATCATTCGCAGAAGTGTGGTTTTCCCACATCCTGAGGGTCCTAGAATTGAAAAAAACTTTCCTTCTTCTACAACAAAATCAATACCATTTACTGCATTATGGTCTGCAAATTGTTTTTGCAAATCCTTTATTTCTAATACATTCTTCATTCATTCCCTTTGTTTATAATAAACAAATTTATGCAATACAAACGCTATTTATATTGCATAAATTTGGAAAAGAGGGTAAACCCTCTTTTTTTATCTTGATGCTTTAATTTTATCTAATAACTTACCTTCTAATTTTTCAATTTTTGCAGGTACTGGTGGGTACCAATTGATATTATCAAGGTCTGCTTTTGAGTAAGAACGCTCAAAGTTTGCTTTAATTTCGGCATTTAAAAATTCATTAGCGCCTTTAGAAGCTGTTCCATAACTCTCTTTATTCGTAAAGTATGCCGCATTTTCTGGTTTTAACATAAAGTTAATCCATTTATAAGCACCTTCAACATTTTTAGCTTTTGCAGGAATTGCAAAAGTATCAATCCAACCTAAAGCACCACTTTTAGGAGCAACAAAGTCAATATCTGGATTCTCTTTATGAAGTTTCCATCCGCCATTATCCCAACCCATTGCTACATATACTTCACCTGTTCGTAACAGTTCAAGTAAAGCATCTCCATTTGCATAATAGTTTTTAGCATAAGGTTTAGCTTTGATTAAATCTTTAGCTACGCCTTCCATCATTGTTTTGTATGCTTTTGTATCGTTATACTTAGAAAATGGATCCATACCTTTTGAAAGTGCTATTGCTAATAAAGTAGGTCTTTTTAATCTGTATGTAATTCTTCCTGTATATTCTTTATTTAATAAATCACTATAATCGCTCGCATTTGGAGCCATTCTTTTATTAATAATTAAACCAGAAGTACCATAATTAAAAGGAACTGCATAAGATTCACCTTTAACTTTAGTATTTGTTTTTACTGCTTTTAACATAGAATCAATAATTTGATTTTCTTCAATTTTAGAATAATCTAAAGCTTGATAAATTTTGTATTTTTTTTGAACAGATGAAATTCTATCTTGACTGGGTTGTGCAAGGTCAAAACCAGCTCCTCTAGTAGCTCTAAGTTTTGCAATCATTTCTTCATTATTTGAATACGTAAGTTCAACTTTAAGACCTGTTTGTTTCTCGAATTTTTCAACCAAAGCTTTAGGTGCATAACCTTTCCACGTTAGTATTTTTAGGGTATCTTGTGCCAGTAAACTTGTACTTGAAAGTAAAGCAATTAATCCAGCGCTTAATAAAATGGTTTTTTTCATATTCTTCTCCAATTGATCTTGTCTCTTGACAATAAAGTGGTTTATCTTTTTCTGTGGCAGAAAAAGACACAAAAGTATCGTTATTTCAAATAAAATCTAATCCAATATAAATTTTATGAGTCATTAATTTGTATATTATTTAAAAAAATAATAAGGCAAGTTATAGAAATTCGAATACATGAATATTAACATCATAACATTCTAATGTTATGATTTATAATGACGTATAGAATTTTAAAACTTTCTTAAAAAGATTTCTTTTTACAATAATTGTGTCAATACTACAACTTTTTGTAGCCATTGTATATAAAATATAGAAGTAATTCTTTTTTTTTATATTCTTTTAATCATCATAACCTTATCATGTTAATATAAAATGACTTGCACGTAGTATAAAATTTTTAAATTACATAAGAGTTACAATAAAGAAAAATATTAAGGCTATGTGTAATATAAAAACACTTACATTAAAAATATAAACAATTATTTTTAAAATACAGTGCTAATGATAAGTAGTTTTTATAAGTATTCGCTTTTTTTGTATAATAAAAGGATTGAAATGATGGGAATAAATGCGATTATTGAAAAAAGTAGAATTAAAATTGTTTTACTTCCTTTAGGTATTTTATTTATATCGTATTTTTTGTTTTCAGATGAAAATATGAAAACTATTTTTGCTGGCATTGCTATTTTTATTATTGGTATGAAATTTATGGAAGCAGGTTTTAAATTATTTTCTGGAAATAGTTTAGAAGCTTTTTTAGAAAAATCAACCAATTCTTTACCAAAATCAATGTTTACAGGTTTTTTTGCAACTACCTTGGTCCAAAGTTCTTCTTTGATATCTATTATAATTATCTCTTTTTTAAGTATTAAAATCATAACTTTATCCCAAGCCATTGGCGTAATTTTTGGTGCAAACTTAGGATCAACAACAACAGCATGGTTGGTTGCATTTTTGGGATTAAAATTAAATATTTCTTCTTATGCAATGCCGATGATAATTTTAGGCGTTTTAGCTACTTTTTTAAAAACCAGAACCTATGAAGCAATAGGAAACGTACTTTTAGGTTTGGGGTTCGTTTTTTTAGCTATTTTTTATATGAAAAGTGGTTTTGAAAATTTGCAAGGAAATATCGACTTTTCTTTGTATATAATTGATGGTTATTTGGGTTTTATTATTTTTGCTCTCATTGGTGCATTTGCTACAATTATTATGCAATCAAGCGCTGCTTCTATGGCACTCATAATTACAGCCCTTGCTTTGGGCCAAATTTCTTATGATAATGCTATCGCTCTAACTATTGGAGTTAATGTAGGAACTCCTTTTACCGCTGTTTTAGCCTCCCTTGGTTCAAATGTAAATGGAAAACGTTTGGCTTTGGTACATCTATTATTTAATGTAATAACAGCATTATTTGCATTAGTATTTTTAGTGTTTCTAAAAGATTTTATTGATGTTATTGCTGTATATTTTGGAATAAATGATGATAATTATGCTATTAAACTCTCGCTTTTTCACACTCTTTTTAATTTAATAGGCATAGTGGTTTTAAGTCCTTTTATTTCTAAATTTGAATATTTTTCTAAGTTTCTTATTAAAGAAAAATACCAAGCCACCTATAAACCTAAGTTTATATCAAAAGAATTAATAGACGTGCCCGTAATTTCTTTAAAAGCTTTAGAAAATGAACTGGTTCACTTATATAAGAGTTCCCAAAAGATTATTTTACATACCATTTCTTTACATAAATCGGATGTTTTTGGTAAAAAGAATTTAGAAAAAACCATTCAAAAATCGAATAAACATATTTATTTAGACAATATTTATAATAAAAATATGAAATCTTTATATGGGGATATTATGCATTTTGCTTCTTTATCCCAAAAATATATGAATAAAGAAGATATACATAAAGTATTCAAATTGAAAATTGCTGCAAAAGAGATTATTAATGGAGTAAAAGAAGTGAAAAAATTGGAGAAAAATACTTCTTTATATTTAAAATCAAAAAATACTTTTATAAAAAATGAATACAATGTTTTGCGCATGGGACTTGCTAATGCTTTAAAAGAAATAGATTTATTAGCAAATGATAAATACAGTTTTGAAAAAAAAACCAGCAAATTGAATAAAATAAATGAGCATATAGCTGCTTTAGATATTTTAAGTAATGGTAAAATTGACTCACTTATAAGAGAAAATAAAATCAATGCGAAAATGGCATCATCTTTAATAACGGATGCTTCAACAACCTACCATTTGTGCAAAAAACTATTGTTAATTTCTAATATATTATTTGTAAAAGAGAACAATGAAGAACTGGATGTTTCTTAAGTAAAAGAAATTCCTACAGTTCTTGAAAATAGTTTATTCTTTTTTAAAGAAATAATACCTTTTTTGTCTTTAAATATATACTTAGTATTGTCATCATCTGCAATACCACACCAAGGTTCTAAACAAACAAAATCAGCATTCATTGGAGCCCAAAAACCAATAAAAGGGAAACCTTCATAACTTATATTAACACTTTTAGTATTTTTGGTGTTTTTCAAAGATACTTTTTTTGATTTTATATTTTCAAAAATGAGAGCATCTTTTTGGAAAATATTTTTTTCTAGTTTAAGTATCTTAGAATTTAAATAGTCTTTTTTTGTTTTAGAAATACAACCATTATCCAGATTTAAACACAATAAATCAAGATTTTCTTTTTCTTCAAATTCTAAATAAGACTCATCAATTCCAGCTTTTAAAATAAAAGCAGGGTGAGCGCCTAAAGAAAATAGAATATCTTCGTTTGAAGATACTTCATAGTTAATATCAAAAGAGTCTTCTTTTAATGTATAAGTGATTTGTAAAAAAAAAGTAAAAGGATAGTGTTTTAATGAATTACTGTCTTCTTTTAAAGAAAATACCAAAGTATTTGTATCTTGTTTTACAAAAGTAAACTCTTTGTGTCTTGCAAGGCCGTGAATAGGTAAAGAATAGTTTTTATTATTGTATTTGTAGTTATTGTTTTTTAATTTTCCAACAATTGGAAATAAAACAGGGGAGCTTCTGTTCCAGTAAACTTTTTCTTTTTGGTGTAAATATTCTTCTTTCTTATAAGAAGCAGAAATAAGTTCTGCCCCAAGAGAATCAACTTTTAGTGCATATATATTATTACTTATTTCATAAATCATTTTTAACCTTTATTTAACAAAAGAAATATTAGTGTGAATCTCTTGCAAACCATTTTTTATCAAGTATTTTAGTATAAGGTTGCTGTAACTTCAAACATGCTCCATCTGCTAATCCTTCTACAAAATCTCTGTAGATTTCTTGCCAAGGTGTTTCATTTTCTAATCGAGGAAGAACTAGGTTTTTTTTACGCTCAAGAATCTCTTCTTTTGAAACCAACATTTGTACTTCTCTTTGATTTAAATCAATTAAAATATCATCGCCTGTTTTTAATATAGCTAAACCTCCACCTGCATGGCTTTCTGGTGTTGCATTCAAAATAGATGCACTAGCACTTGTTCCACTTTGTCTTCCATCCCCAAGCGTTGGAAGAGCAAGTATTCCTTGCCTTACTAGTTTATCAGGTGGAAGCATATTAATAACTTCTCCTGAACCTGGATAACCTAAAGGCCCACAGTTTCGCATAAACAAAATTGATTTTTTATTTATATTTAAACTCTCGTCATTGATTCTGTCATGATAATCTTCAGGGCCTTCAAAAACAACGGCTTTTCCTTCAATTTTTCCATCATGAATAAAATCTTTTAAAAACTTCTCATCAATTACTGAAGTTTTCATAATAGCAGAGTCAAATAAATTTCCACTCATTACTAAAAAACCTGCATTTTCTAAAAGAGGTTGATCATATGTTTTTATGACATCTTCATTTAAAATACTGGAGTTCTGGTAATTTTCTTGGGTTGTTTTCTCATTTACTGTATAAGTATCTAAATGAATTTTGTCTTTTTTAATTAACTCATTCATAATAGCACCCAAACCTCCTGCACGATGAAAATCTTCACTTAAATATTTCCCTGCGGGTTGGCAGTTTAACAAGAGTGGAATTTTATAACCATATTCTTGCCAATCATCAGTAGTAATAGTAATACCAATACTTTTAGCAATAGCATTAATATGAATAGGCGCATTTGTAGAAGCGCCTATTGCAGTACAAGCAACAATAGCATTAATAAAAGACTCTTTTGTCATAATATCAGAGGGTTTTATGTCTTTGTTAACCAAAGATACAATTTGTTTTCCTGTTTCATAGGCATTTTGACCTCTTTCTCTATAAGGTGCTGGAATGGTTGCACTGTGTGCTAAAGACATTCCTAAAACTTCACTAAGGCAATTCATAGAAGTGGCTGTTCCAATTGTATTACAATAGCCAACACTAGGAGCAGAAGCAGCTGCTATGTCCATAAACTCATCATAATCAATCTCACCTTTTGCAAATTCTTTTCGTGCATGCCAAATAGCAGTTCCTGAACCACAAAGTTTTCCTTTATGATAACCATTTAACATAGGGCCTACAGAAAATGTTATAGAAGGAATATTTAAAGTCCCTGCTGCCATTAACGCAGCAGGTGTTGTTTTATCACAACCAATGGTAAAAATTACCCCATCAAGAGGATAACCATAAATAGTTTCTACCATAGATAAATAAGATAAGTTTCTATCCAATCCTGCTGTTGGGCGTTTCCCTGTTTCTTGAATGGGATGGGTAGGAAACTCAATAGGAATACCACCAGCATCTCTTATTCCATCTTTTAATCTTGATGCTAATTCTATATGGTGTCTGTTACAAGGAGATAAATCACTTCCCGTTTGAGCTATTCCAATGATAGGTCTGTTTCCTTGAAGCTCACCTCTTGTTAATCCATAATTTAAATAGCGCTCCAAATATAAAGCAGTCATTCCAGGGTCTTTTTGATTATCAAACCAAGCTTGACTTCGGTACTTAAATAGTTTTCTATTTTTATCCATTTTTTCTCTTTTCAAATTAATGTTGATATAAATTAGGCTTTTGACCTTTTACATTTGTTTCTAATATAAAGGTACTCCCACTTAAAGGGAAAGCAAGTAATTCTTCTTTACTTAGACCTTTTTGTGCACTTGTAATAAAAAGTGTTTTAAAATCTTTTCCTCCAAAACAACAAGAAGTTACATTGGGAACAGGAAGTTCAATTATTTTATCAATTGAACCATCGGCTTTATATCGTGTAATTTTTGATCCTGCCCAATGAGCTGACCAAATATAATCTTCTTCATCAAGGCATAAACCATCAGGATAACCATCTTCATCTTTTATACGAACAAAGATTTGTTTATTGCTCATAGTAGATGTTTCCAAATCATAATCATAAACATAAATAACTCTTTTTGGACTGTCTGTTAAATAAAACTTACTTGAGTTTTTATTCCAACCCAAACCATTAGAAATAAACAAATCTTTTTCTTTTTTTACACAAATGTTTTTATCTAAACAATATAAAGAACCAGTAATTTTTTCTTCATTATTGTCCATCGTTCCTGCAAAATATCTGCCTTTTGCATCGCATTTTCCATCATTAAAACGGTTATTAATTAACTCCTCTTCAGGATTAATTAAGGAAGTGATTTCTTTTGTTTTTAAATCTAAATACTCATAACCTTCATTAGTAGTTGCGAGTAATTTATTCTCACTTGTAAAAACAAAAGAAGCAATTGTTTTTTGAAATTGAAAATGTTCTACTGTTTTTGAATTTAAATCGTATTTATATATTCTTTTATCTTTTATATCGCTCCAATACAAAGAATTTTCATTTTCTTTGTATAAAGGACCTTCCCCTAAAATACATTTAGAATCGGGAATAAAGGTAAGTTTATGCATTTATCTTGTTTCTTCCAATTACTGGGTATTGTTCTACTTCATAAATAGAACCATTTGCAGGAATTGAGTAATCACTTAACCAAAAAATAGCATGTTTTGCAATTTCTTGTGGTGCTAAAATAGTCCCCCTTGGTGCAAAAGCTTTATTAATATTTTTATACCAATCTTTAGAATTTCCTTCTCCTAATTGTGTTTCATTCTCTTTATCTGTATGGGTCCAACCTACATTTATTTGATTGACTCTGATTTCATATGAACCTAAATAATCAGCTAAATTTCGTGTCATTGTCATTAATGCACCCTTAGAAGAGGAATAAACAAGAAGATTATCTTGCCCACAATAAGAGTTAATAGAACCCATATTTACAATTGAGCCTTTTATTTTATGTTCCATAAAATGTTTGATGACAGCTTGACATAAAAATAAGGGGGCTTTATAGTTTACATTCATAATATAATCATAATCTTCATAATTGATATCTAAAATAGTATTTCTAGGAAAAACTCCTGCATTATTTACCAAAGAATCAATTCTTCCAAATACCTCAATAGTTTTATCTACAATGGGCTGAAGTTCAATTGCTTTTGATAAATCTGCGCACACATAAGAGGTATTCTCTCCTAATTCTTTACATAAAGCTATGGCTTTATCTTTTGAATTATGAGAAGAATGTATCATTACTTTAGCCCCTTTGTTAAGAGCTTCTTTAACGATTTCTAAACCAATACCAGAGGTTCCACCTGTAACAATAACTACTTTATTATTTAAGTTCATCTTCTTTTCCTATCTAATTCTATTTTTTGTTTCTTTATCAAAAAAGAGTATTTTTTTAGCCCAAACTTTTAAATTAATATCTTCTCCATCTTTTTTTGAACCACTAGGAGATACTCTTGATACTACTTCTGTATTGTTTAAATTAATATGTAAAAATACATCAGACCCAGTTAATTCAGAGAAATCAATTTTTGCACTTAAATCTTGCAGTTCATTGGTAACACTTGCATCCCTAAAACCGTTTTGAATATGCTCCGGTCTTAAACCAGAAATAACTGTTTTGCCAAGATACTTTTCTAAATCTTCATATTTATGATCTAGGTAAATAATATTATCTACACCCGACTCATTAATATAATTAACAAAATACTTATCGTCTTCTTTTTGTATTTCTACTTCAATGAAATTCATAGAAGGAGAGCCTATAAAACCAGCTGTAAAAAGATTGCATGGGTTTTCATAAACATTAGATGGGCTATCAAATTGTTGAATTCTTCCTTTGTTCATAATGGCAATTTTATCAGCCAAAGTCATAGCTTCAACTTGATCATGTGTAACATATACAATTGTTTTTTTAACTCTTTTATGCAGTTTTTTAATTTCTGCTCGCATTTTTACTCTAAGCTCTGCATCAAGATTTGATAAGGGCTCATCAAAAAGATACATATCCGGTTCTCGTGAAATTGCTCTTGCAATCGCAACTCTTTGTCTTTGACCTCCTGATAATTGTGCAGGTTTTCTATTTAACAATTCTTCAATATGTAAAATATCAGCTGATTTTTTAATTCTATTTTTTATTTCTTCTTTTGAATATTTTGATATTTTCAACCCAAATTCAATGTTTTCTTTAACTGTCATATTAGGATACAAAGCATAGGATTGAAATACCATTGCAAGTCCTCTGTCTTTTGGTTCAAGCTGAGTCAAATCATTCTCTCCTAAAGAGATAGTTCCTTGATTAATATCTTCAAAGCCAGCAATACTTGCTAATAGAGTTGATTTTCCGCAACCACTAGGTCCTACAAGAACTAAAAATTCTCCTGCTTTTAAATCGATGTCAATACCTTTTAATACTTCGGTTTGATCATAACTTTTATGTAAATTTTTTATTATTAGTGATTTCATTTTACCTCTTTTATTTAATGGCCCCAGCCATTAATCCTTTTACAAAATATTTCCCTGAAACAACATAAGCAATTAATGTAGGTGCTACTGCTATAAGTGCTGCTGCCATATCAATGTTATACATTTTAACAGCAGATGTTGAGTTAACTAAATTATTTAAAGCAACCGTAATAGGTTGTGTATCTGAATCTGTAAAAACAATTCCAAATAAGAATTCATTCCATACTTGTGTCATTTGCCAGATAAAACAAACCATAAAAATAGGCATAGAAACAGGCAATAAAATTTTAAAGAAAATCCTAAAAAAACCAGCTCCTTCTATTTTGGCAGCATTGATTAATTCTGTTGGAATAGAAACATAAAAATTTCTAAAAAACAGCGTTGTAAAAGCAATTCCATATACAACATGTACAAATACTAAACCCCAAATACTTCCCGATAAGCCCATAAATCCCATTGTTTGTGACATTGGAAGTAAAATTACTTGAAAAGGAATAAAACATCCAAATAATAATAATGAGAAAAAAATCTCAGAATACTTAAATTTCCATTTTGCAAATACATAACCATTAAATGCACCAATAACTGAAGTAATTAATACAGCAGGAATAGTAAGCATAACTGAGTTAATGAAATAGGGTTTAATTCCACTTGAATCAGGCCCAATTCGAGCATTGCTCCAAGCATCAATCCATGGTTGAAAAGTAACTACTTGAGGTAAAGACAATAAACTTCCATTTTTAATTTCTTCAATACTTTTTAATGAAGTAATAATCATTACAAAAATTGGTAATAAAAAATAAATAGCACAAATGACTAATATTGTATAAATGAGTACACGTGAAAGAATACTTGAAAAACTTACTCTTTTTTTTGTTTTCATCATGAATTTTTCCTTAATTCTCTGTATAAGTACGGAACAATAAATATCATGATAATAAACAACATTATCATGGCAGATGATGCTCCAAAAGCCAATTTATTTCTTGCGAATGAATAATCAAACATAAACAGTGAAGGCATGATACTTGAGTATCCAGGACCTGCTTTTGTCATAACTAAAACTAAATCGAAGGTTTTAATTGCTAAGTGCATTAATATTATTACGCTTGAAAAAAATACTGGTCCTAATTGAGGAATAATTATCTTCCAATAAATTCTAGGCATTGATGCACCATCCAGTTTCGCTGCATTCATAACTTCAGAAGATATTCCTCTTAACCCTGCAAGAATCATAACCATGACAAAACCAGTAGATTGCCAAACGGCTGCTATTACAATAGTATAAATGGACATTTCTGAATTTACAATCCAGTCAAAGGTAAAGTTAGGAAAACCCATTTGTATTACAAAATTTTCTAAACCCAAACCAGGATTTAACATCCATTGCCATACCGTTCCTGTTGCTATAAAAGATAAAGCCATAGGATATAAATAAATGGTTCTAAAAATACCTTCAAATCTAATTTTTTGATCAATAAAGATAGCTAACAATAGACCTATTAATAGGCAAAAACCTATAAATAATGATGAGAAAATAAATAAATTTTCCATTGCTAGCCACCATTTTGCATTGCCGAACAAAGAAATATATTGTTTCAGTCCGGCAAAGGTATATACAGGTAATATTTTTGAATTGGTCAATGATAAAATCATATTCCAAAAAATAAACCCGTATATAAAGATGATCATAATTAGAAAAGTAGGACTTACAATTAATTTAGGAATAGCATTCTCTAAAATCTTAAGTTTACTTTTCATATTTAACCTTTATTCTTTTTCGCTTTTAATTGTAGAAGCTAATATTTTAGTAGCTTCAGCTGAAGACATTTTTGAATTATAGAAGTTTGTAACTACATCAAAAAATACACCTTTTAAATTATCAGTAATAGCCATTTGATGCGCCATACTAGGTACTAATGTTTTAGAATAAGATGCAGCATTTAATTGATCCATTGATCTTAAAGCAATATCATCAAACTGTGTTCTTGGAGCTTCTAGTGAAATTGGAATTGAACCTTTTTTTGTATTAAAGGTAACTTGAAAACTTTTATCTAAAATAAGTTGTGCCAGTTTTTTCTGAGCAACTGCTTTTTTAGCATCTTTTTGATCAAACATTACAAATGAATCAATATTATAAATATAAGAACCAGACGTTTGAGGTGTATCTAAAGCAACATAATCAATACCTACTTTTTTACCAGCAACTTTAAATTCTCCTTTAGCCCAATCTCCCATAAATAACATAGCTGCTTCACCTTTGTATACCATTGATGTAGCTAAATTCCAGTCTCTTCCTGGGGCATTTTTATCAGTAAATGATTTAACCATTCTTAAGATGTCAAAAGATTTTTTGATCGTATCAGACGCCAGCGCTTTTTCATCTAAATCAACTAATGCTTTCGTATAAAAATCAGCTCCACCAACACCTAAAACAATAGTTTCAAACATTGTAGTTTCTTGCCATGCTTGTCCACCAGCTGCTACAGGAATAAATCCAGCTGCTTTGATTTTTTTAGCGGCTACTTCAAATTGTTCCCATGTAGTTGGAATAGAAGCACCTGCTTTTTTGAAAATAGCTGGATTAACCCACATCCAGTTAATTTTATGTACATTTACAGGAACAGCTACATAATTACCTTTGTATTTCATATGTTCAGCAAAACGAGCAGGAATTATTTTATCCCAGTTATTTGCTTTTGCAACGTCATTAAGATTAAGGGTTGAACCAATTTCTGACCACTCTTGAATACTTGGTCCTTTAATTTGTGCAGCACTAGGAGGATTACCAGCAATAACTCTACTTTTAAGTACAGTCATAGCATTTACACCATTTCCACCAGCCACTGAAAAATCTTTCCATGTATGACCACTTTCTTCTAATAAACCTTTTAATTTTCCAATTGACTCAGCTTCAGAACCACTTGACCACCAATGTAAAACTTCTACTTCTGCACTGTATAAAGATAAAGACCCAAGTAATGATAGAGCCACTGTCATTTTTTTTAATGTTTTCATTTATTCTCCTTAATCTTATATTCATTCCATCATATAAGAAAATAGTTAGCTGTTTAAGTGTTTCACCTTATTATGTAACACTGTTACAGAAAATGCTTTTCATGCTTTACATATTTACATTAACAAGCTTAAATTTAGCTTATATTAAAAAGTATGAATATCGATTAAATAGTACTTAAAGAGAATATAAAGAAAATAATGATAGAATATTTATGAAAAAATTTACATATAATTAGTTACATTAAGGAAAATTTATGGGAATTAGAAAAATAGCTGCTTTAGCAAATGTTTCAATTGCAACTGTTTCAAGAGTACTAAATACACCAGAGTTAGTAAAAGAAAACACCAGAAACAAAGTATTGAAAATTGCTCAAGAACTTGAGTATCATAAATACAATAGTTCTTATACTCCCGCTTTGAAAAAAGATGAAATTGCAGTAATTATGCCTGATGTAATAAACTCCTTTTTTGCAAGAATACTTGAAGGTATTGTTAAACAAGCAAAAGCACTAAAATTGCCATTAAACCTCTATTTAACGCATGATGATCCAGAAGAAGAACTCATAGCAGTAGATACTATTCTTCAAAAACAAACAAGAGGTGTTATTTTAATTCGTTCTCGTAATAAAGAAAAAGAATCTTCTAAAACAATTTTAAAATTGAACAAATACAATATTCCTTTTGTTTTAGTTGACAGAGATATTTCTTCTACTAATAACTCTGGGGTATTTTTATCAAATGCAAATGCAGTGTACGATGCTATTAATTTATTGCTGCAAGATGGTTATGAAAACATTTCCATTATTGCAGGAAGTAAAAACAGTTTAAATTCTAATCAACGCTTAGACGGTTATAAAGAAGCCTTGAATAAACATAATATTATAAGCCAAGAAAGTAATATTTACAGGGGTGATTTTTCAATGCAAAGTGGACTCGAGTTAACCAGAGAGATTTTAAAGAAAAAAGTGCTACCAGAAGCGATATTTTCGTGTGCAAATGAAATTACTATTGGCTGTTTAAAAGCAATTTCCGAGCATGGTTTAAGAGTGGGAAAAGATATTAAACTGTTTTCTTTTAACAAATTAGATGCCTCTTATTTAAACAATTTTGACATTTCTTATGTAGAGCATCCGGTTGAATCTATGGGTGAAAAAAGCGTTACAATATTAAAAAATAAATTTGTTGGAACAAAGGGTTTAATTAGAGAAATCGTTAATTATAAAATACACTATTAATAAAAAGGGAAAAAATGAATTATAATGAAGTTTTAGACGAGACTAGGTTGATTGCTATTTTAAGAGGTATTACACCTTCTGAAATATTAGGGGTGGCAAAAATATTGGTTAAAAGTGGATTTAAAATAATTGAGGTTCCTTTAAATTCTCCTGATGCTTTTAAAAGTATTAAAATGCTTGTTGATGAGTATAAAAATGACAAAGATATTTTTATTGGTGCTGGAACAGTATGCACTGTAAAAGATGTTGAAACATTAAAAGAAACAGGTGCATCTTTGGTTATTTCCCCGAATGTTGATGCAGAAGTTATTAAAAGAAGCAGGGAATTAAATCTTATTTCAAGCCCTGGGTTTTTAACTCCAAGTGAGGCTTATATTGCTATTAAAGCAGGTGCTCATTCTTTAAAACTCTTTCCTTTCAAACGTTTTGGTATTGGTTATTACAATGATATAAAAGTTATTATTCCCAAAGAATATCCTTTAGTTGTAGTAGGTGGAGTAGATGAGGAAAATATTTCTACTTTATTAGAAGAGGGAGTGGAATATTTTGGATTAGGAAGTTCTTTATATAAACCTTCTATGGACCTAGGTTTACTTAAAACAAAAGCAGATTTTTTTGTTAAAGCAATCAAGAACTATTATGACTAAGCTCATAATAGTAGATTGGGGTACAAGTAATTTTAGAGCACAGGTTCTAAATGAAAAACTTGAAGAAGTTCACAGTATTTCTTCAAATGAGGGAATGTTACAATTAAAAAAAAATGAATTTCATGCGTATTTAATTAATATTCTAAAAGACTATTTAGATGAAAACAGCATTATAATAATGTCTGGAATGGTTGGAAGTATGAATGGTTGGATAGAAACTCCTTATGTAGTCTGTGATACTTCTTTATCTTTACTTTCTAAAGAACTTGTAAAAATTCCTGATATCAAAGAAAATATTTATATTGTTCCTGGCGTTAAAAGTTTAAAAAATAATAAAATTGATCTAATGAGAGGAGAAGAAGTACAAGTTTTTGGTGCTTTAAAATTATTAAATAAAAAAGATGCAATGTTGATTCTTCCAGGAACTCATTCTAAATGGGTAGAAGTAAGAGGTGAAAAGATTATTGATTTTAAAAGCAATATGACAGGAGAGGTGTTTAATTTATTAAGTACCAAAAGTCTTTTGGCAAAATCAATTTCATCTCATGTAATAAACGAAGATACTTTTAAAAAAGGTTTGGAATTATCTTTTACTGATACCGGTTTACTTAATCAAATTTTTCAAGCACGAGCACAAGCTTCTATTCTAGGTGAGCATAATGTATATTCTTTTCTTTCTGGAATAATTATTGGAAATGAAATTAAAGAAATGAAAAATGTATATGAATGTAAGGAAGTTATTGTAGTTGGTTCTTCTTCTTTAAATGATTTATATACGCTAGCTCTTAATTTTTACAAAATTAAGATACAAAAGGTTGATGCAGGACTTGCTACGCAAGAATCAATGAAAGTTTTATATAAAGAAATAAGAAATTCAAGGAATTTAATATGAAAATGACATTCAGATGGTATGGAACAAATGATGTGATTTCTTTAGCCCATATTAAACAAATACCTGGAATTTCTGGAGTAGTTAGTTCTTTAGTAGATATTCCAGTAGGTGAAGTATGGCAGAAAAAAGATATAAAGAATTTACAAGATGAAGTACATGCACATGGTTTAGCTTTAGAAATTATTGAGAGTGTAAATGTTCATGAAGATATTAAACTGGGTTTACCTTCAAGAGATAAATATATACAAAACTACAAAGAAACACTAAAAAATTTATCTGAATTTGGTATTGAAACGGTTTGTTATAATTTTATGCCAATATTCGATTGGACAAGAACGGAACTTGCAAAAGAATTAGAGGATAAATCTACCGTTTTATCTTTTGACTATACACAATTAAAAGATCTTAGCGCCAAAGAACTAATTGAGCGAATAAAAAAAGATTCAAATGACATGGACTTACCAGGTTGGGAAACTGAGCGTTTGGATAAAATTGAAGGTTTATTTGAAGCCTATGAAAAAGTAAATGAAGAACAACTTTGGAAAAACTTAGAATATTTTTTAAAAGAAATTATTCCTTATGCCCAAAACTGCAATATTAAAATGGCAATACATCCAGATGATCCTCCTTTTAGTATTTTTGGACTTCCAAGAATCATGACCAATGCTTCTAATTTACAAAGAGTACTTGATATTATTCCTTCGCTTTCAAATGGTTTAGCTCTTTGCTCTGGTTCATTAGGGCCAAATGAAGACAATGATATTCCTTCTATGATAAGAGATTTTGGAGCGCAGGGAAAAATTCATTTTGCCCATGTACGAAATGTAAAACGCAAAGGTGAAAAAAGTTTTCATGAGAGCTCTCATTTATCAAGTGATGGTTCTTTGGATATTTATGAAATTATGAAAGCCTATAATGATATTAATTTCCAAGGACATATACGTCCCGATCATGGAAGAATGATTTGGGGAGAAAAAGGTATGCCTGGATATGGATTATACGACAGAGCTCTTGGAATTACGTATTTAAATGGACTTAATGAAGCCATTTCTAAAGCAAAAAATAAAGAGTAAACTAATTATTTATGCCTTAAAATAGATACTTACACTGTAGAATAGGAGATAAATTCACTCTTAATAGTTCTATATTGAAAAGAAGTTTGTTAAAAGATAATATATGACAGAAATTTAATTTAGCAATAATGAAAAAATATATGAAACTAAATTCCCACTTTCTCTCAGAATACTGCATTCCTTGTAAATAAGAGTTGTTAATATCCTAATAAGTAGAATTATTAACACCCTTTTACCAAATTATAAAATATAATTTGGTAAAGTAATTTTTTCTTCTTTTTGTTGAAAATATATATCTAAAAAGATATTATTAATTATATATTTTCCTTGTCCAATTTTTTTTATTAGTCCTTTATCTTCTAAAGAACTGTTTACATTATATAAAGTTTTACTATTTAGGTTAATTTTCTCTTTGTTTGCAATTGAATATAAAACATTTAACGAGTGTTTTTTCAGTTTTGCGTTAGATAATACTTCATCTAAGTAAGCTTTATTATTTAAAATTACATCTATTAAACTTTCATACCCATCTTTATTTGTAAGCTCCTTTATATTATTTACAATGGCTTTAAAATATAAGTGCTGCAATACTTGTAATGAATAATCAGGATGTCCTCCCAAGTAATCTAGTAGATACCTTAGTGATTCACATTTAATACCTTTATTTTTAAACTGTAAAATACTATATTCGTATAACTCATCTATGTCTAAGGGTAAAAGTGAAACAATTGTTACAAAAGGAAAGAAGGGCGAAGTTCTGTATTCAAAGATTTTCGTCATAATTGTCTCCATACTCCCCAGAAAAATATAGGTAATATTTTCATGCTGTTTCATCACAGAACTGCTTTTAATTAAAATTTCATCTGTAGCTATATTTAAAATATCTTGAAATTCATCAAGAGCAAACTTAATATTTATATTTTTCTTTTTTGCAATACTATTCATAATATTTAAACTATGTAAATAGTATTCAACGTCATCAATCTTTTTATTTTCAAGTATCTTAATTGTAGATTCTGCAATATCATCTATTTTTAATTTTTGAATAGCTTTGAAAAGATCAAACATTGAGTTTTTTGTTTGATATAAGAAGTTATCAATCGAATATATTTTATATGCACTGTCTATTATCGTATCTGCTAATGCGGTAAGAGAACTAGCTCTTTTAATATCAACATATACAAATTCATACTCTTTTTTATTTTTTAGCATATGTTTTACCAAAGAGGTTTTCCCAAATCTTCTTGGCGCTTTAATCATAAATGACTGATTGTGGTCAATATAAGTTTTAAACAGTGCTAAATGTTTGTTTCTACCAATAAAATTTTCTCCCGTTACTGGTTTACCCGTTATAAACATTATTATCCTTATCAAGTTATATATAAGATAATTATATCTACTAATTAAATGGATGTCAATTTTAACAAGTAAAATTCTACTTATAGTTGCTATATCTATTAATTATATAGATAAATTAATCATATATATTAATGGATACTTGTGAATATTTCTCTCTTATAAGAATAAAACTAAATATTTAATATCATTTTCAAAAAATATTCTTCAAAATATTTCAAAATTATTTTATTTTATTTGCTTCAATTTTGTGAAATGTGAATAAAATTATTTTTACCATACCGATATAGTAGGCTATTATTGATTTAATTTCAATTTTTGTTTAATTATACTTTTGCTGATATCATTTAAAAAATATCTATCTTTTCTCATATGAAACAAATACTGGCAATATTAAGTTCTTAAATTTAATGATACTAAAAGTTACATATTAAAAATAATAGTTTTTTATAATTGTAAAATATTTTTTAATTTGTGTAGAATATACCTATTTGTGCTAGGATTAATTTAGTTTATGTTCCATATAAATTAAACAAAATAAAAAAAGGAAACAAAATGAAAAAAAGTATTGGTTGGGTATTAAGCCTAAGTTTAATGTTAAGTTCACTTCTTGGGGCTGCTTCAATTTTGAAAACAAAGGGTCCAAATGGTAATAGTGCTGTTTCATATAAAGAAATTAATATTTCTAATGATCAAAAAGATCAAATAAGAAAGAAGAATTTGAAAGCAGTTTTATTGTTACATACGAGTTCTGATTTTACGAATTCGATTAAACTTGGAGTGCAAGAGTCTTTTAAAAATCTTGGTATAGATTTAGTCTTAACAACGGATGCTGGTTTTGATTCAAATAAACAACGTATGGATATTGAAACAGCTATGGTATTAAACCCTGATATTATTATTACATTAATATTAGATCCCGTTTCAGGCGCGGTGGCATTAAGACCAGCTATTGAAAAAGGTATAAAAATTGTATTAATTAGCAACTTACCTAAGGATTTTAAACATCTTAAAGATTATGCATCTATTGTAACAGATGATTTATTTGGAATGGGAGAAGCTGTTGCACAAATGATGAATACACAGTTAAAGGGTAAAGGTAATGTTGCCTTAATGTACCATGATGCGAATTATTATGTTACCAATCAAAGAGATCAAGCTGTTAAATCAGTTTTAATCAAAGAATACCCCAGTATTAATATTATCACCTCAAAAGGAATTGCAAATCCCAGTGATGCGGAAGCAATTGCGGGCGCTATTATTACTCAAAATCCAAATGTTAATGCAATTTATGCACCTTGGGACAGTATTGCAGAAGGTGTTGTAGCAGCAGCAAGATCAGCGAATAGAAGAGATATTAAAATATATACTATGGATTTAGGTGAAATTAATGCACTAGATATGGCAAAAGGAAGAAATATTTCTGGAATAATTGCTGATTTACCTTATGAATTAGGGGAAACGGTTGCTAAAGTGGGAGCATTAAATGTAATTAATATAAAAACACCACCTTTTATTACAGTTCCTGCTATTAAAATTTCAAAAGATAATTTAGAAGAAGCGTGGAAAGAATCATTAAAAAGAGATTTACCAAAATCGGTTAAGAGAGCATTATCTAGATGATAGAAAAAGAATATGCAATAGATATTGAGAACTTAAACATAAGTTTTAATAATGTAAGCGTTTTAAAAAATGTAAACTTCTCTTTACGTGAGGGGGAAATACACGCTTTGGCTGGTAAAAATGGTGCTGGAAAATCTACTTTAATGAAAGCCATTACAGGTATTAATCCCTCTGATAAACATTGCATTAAAATTTTTGGAAAAAGTTTTGATAAGTACACTACTGCTGAGGCTCTTGAATCAAAAATTGCAATGGTATATCAGGACTTAAGTTTAGTCAAAACAATGAGTATTAGTCAGAATATTTTTCTTAATAACGATTCTTTTAGTAAATATGGCATCTTAAATGATGCCTTGGCTAATGAAAAAGCAAAAGAACTTCTTCTTTCATTAGGAATAGATAATATTGATGTAAATACCTTAGTAAGTGACATTTCTGTAGGAGAGGCACAATTAGTTGAAATTGCAAAATCATTAGCAAATGAACCTAAAATTTTAATTCTTGATGAACCTACTGCTTCATTGACGTCAGCTGAAGTTAGTAAGTTATTTGAATCAATTAAATTGCTTCAAGCAAAAGGCATGAGTATTGTATATATAACTCATTATTTGGATGATATTATGAGTTTATGTAATGCCGTAAGTGTTTTAAGAGATGGCGAAATTATTTCTTCTTGTAAAACTGAAGATACTTCTATTGAAGAAATAATTTCAGGCATGTTAGGTGAGGATAATTTAAGCACGCGTAATTGGAGAAATAATAAAGAAGTCATTGATAAATCTGAAATGCCTTTATTGGAGTTAAAAGATATTTCAAGCTCTTATGTTAATAATATAAATTTAAAAGTATACAAAGGTGAAATTGTAGGTTTAGCTGGTTTACTTGGAAGTGGACGAACAGAAATATTAGATTTAATTTATGGTTTAACAAATAAAGATTCTGGTGATGTAATTATAAAAGGGGAAAAAGTTACTATTAATTCGGTGCAAGATGCGATTAAGAATAAGATTAGTATGTCTCCTGAAGAAAGAAGAACACAAGGCTTAGTTCTAGACTTTAGTATAAAACATAATCTTGTAATGCCAATATTAAACGAAGTATCTAAGATGTTTATGATTAATTCAAAAAAAGAAATAAAAATTGCTTCGCATAATATTTCCTATCTAAAAATTAAATGTAATGGTCCAGAGCAGGCAATAAAATATCTATCTGGGGGAAATCAACAAAAAGTTGTTATAGGAAAGTGTTTGGCTAGTAAATCAAATATTCTACTTTTAAATGATCCCACTTTTGGAATTGATATTCACTCAAAGCTTCAAATTATGAATATTATAAAAGAGTACGTAAAAGAAGGAAACTGTGTCATTTTTGTTTCCTCAGAATTTAAAGAAATTGCTGATTTTTGTGATAGGACATATATCGTAAAAAAAAGAGAAATTGTAAAAGAGTTAAACAATGATGGCTTAAGTGAAGAAAAACTTTTACAAGAAGTACAATAAGGAAAATTATGGTGAATATTAAGAATATAAATTGGAATGACTATATTATATATATTGTTTTTATAGCAATTTTTGTTTTTTTTGCAGTTACATTAGGAGATAAGGGCTTTTTAAGTTCTCAAAACTTGATGAATATTGTGCGACAAACAACTATGATAGGAATAATGGCAGTTGGGGTAACTTTTGTTTTATCAACGGCAGAGATTGACCTCTCTTTTGGAAGTATTGTTGCATTAAGTGCTATTGTTTGCGCGCTTGTACTTGAGAACACAGATAATATTGTAATCAGTGTTTTTGCAGGATTAGCAGCAGGTACCTTAGTTGGTGCTATTAACGGTTTTTTTGTGGGATATGTCAATATTCCAAGTTTTTTAGTAACTCTGGGAATGACAGGCATTGTTGCAGGTATTTCAAGAAATATTACAGAACTTAGATCAATTCCAATTGATAACGATACTTTCTCTTTTATTTTTGGAAATGGTGATATTGCAAATGTCTCAGTATTATTTATATGGTTGTTATTTGTAGGTATTGTTGGGGCAATTTTATTAAATAAAACCTCCTTTGGGAGGCAGGTATTAGCAACGGGTGGCAATATGTTGTCTGCCATTTATTCTGGTATTAATGTCAGTAAAATAAAAATGCAAGTATTGATGTTAAACGCATTTTTAGCTGCTCTTGCTGGTATTTTATATGCAGGTAGATTAGAAGGTGCAAGATATACTCTTGGTGAAAATGATTTAATGATGGTAATTGCTGCTGTTATTATTGGAGGAACCAGTTTATTTGGTGGAAAAGGTAGAATAATTGGTTCAATTATAGGGGCATTGTTAATGGGTATCATAAACAATGGACTGATTTTAATGGCACTATCCATAGATCATCAAATGATTTTAAGAGGAATTATAATTATTCTTGCTGTAACAGTTATGATGAAAACTGAAAAAAAATAGAAAGGTATAATATGAATTCGATTAAAAACATAATCAAAGAAATGAGTTTAGAACAAAAAGTTGGACAACTCTTTATAGTTGCTTTTCCTTCTAAAGATATAAATAACATTTCTCCACTTATTGAAAAATACCAGATTGGGGGATGTTATATTTCAGATGAAAATGCACGTTCTTTTGATGAAGCACAAGAGTTAAGCAATAAAATACAAACAATAGCTTTATCTCAAAATAAACATCTTCCTTTGCTTCTTGCAGTAGATCAAGAAGGGGCTTGGAGTGTTCTATCAGATGACTCAATTACAGGACCAGGTAACTTAGCGTTGGGCGCATTGAATGATGTAAAAAGAACTGAAGAAATGTACAGTATTTTTGCACAAGAAATGACAGATGTAGGTTATCAATGTATTTTAGGACCATGTTGTGATATTAATTTAAATACAGACAATCAAATTATAGGAACGCGAGCTTTTGGAGAAAATGCAGAGCTGGTTTCATCTCATGTAAAAGCATCTATTAGAGGAATGAAACAAAACAATTGTATAACAGCAGCAAAACATTTTCCAGGACATGGAGATACACATAGTGATAGCCATAGAGAGATTCCTATTGTAAATAAATCTAAAGAAGAATTATTTAAAAATGAGCTTTTACCTTTTCAAGCTGCAATTGATGCTGGAGTTGATTTAATAATGACAAGCCATATTTTGTATCCTAGTTTTGATGAACAATATCCTGCAACACTTTCTTATAATATTTTAACAAAATTATTAAAAGAAAAAATGAACTTTAAAGGCTTAATAATTACGGATAGTATGAATATGGGGGCTATACGAAAAACCTATTCAGTGGAAGAATCAACTATTTTAGCTTTAAAAGCTGGGGCTGATTTTATAATGCTTTCAGAAGAACATTATGATCATAATGAAGATTATTTAGAAAATCAAATCAAATCCATACATTCAATTATAGATGCCGTTAGAAATAAGGATATAGATATAAAATTAATTGAAGAGAAACTTGAACGAATTATATCGTTCAAAATAGAAAAAATTTTAAATAATAGAAAAGAAGTAGCTAGAAGAACACGTGTAAATAATATAAATGTTGAAAAAAAAGTTAGCTATGATTCTATTAAGTTATTAAAAAATAAAACACTTAAATTTCCTTTAATAAATAAAAAGATAGCACTGGTTAATGCTACACCTATTAGCTCTTATAGTAATGTAGTTAATATAAGAGGTATTGGTCCAAATCAAAGCATTAGTGCATTTACAACATTTAGTGAAACATTTGAAGCTCTTAGTAAAAATTCAAAAATTATTTCTTATGAAAATACAAGGCAAGAAAATTTAGATTCTTTTGAGACTATTATTCTTGTAACAGAAGACTATCCTTTACCAGGTGAAGATTTTGATAAAAAAGAACAAATAAAAAGAGTTAATGAAATACTTACAAAGTATAATGACAAAACACTGGTGCTTGGGTTAAGAAGTTCGTATGAATTAAAGCATTTTCCTAGTGTCAATAATTATATGTGTGCATATACAAGCCGTAATGTAAGTGCAAAAGAAGCTGCAGAAAAACTATTAAATATCAGTGTTAAGTAAAAAAGAAACTTCTTTTTTACTTAACTTTTTTAATCGTTTCTCACAAAATTTTAATATTAGAAAGTAAAAACTAACTAAGATAATAAATTTAAGGGAATGTATTGTATTTAACTTTAACATTTTAATTCTTCTTTTTATAATTAAAAGTAGTAATATGAGCATTTTTTTATTTCTTATTTAATTTATGACAGAACTATTTAAAGGGACTTAAGGAAGTCCTTTCTAAAGCAAAAAATAAAGAGTAAACTCTTTATTTTTAACTTACATTATTCCAAAATGATCCCAGGCTTCAACAGTCGTCATTCCTTCTTTTAAAGCTTCCATTACTTTTTTCTCAGTATTTGCTTTTTCAAAGGCTTTTATAAAAACTTCTTTTACATGTTCTTTTGGAACAATACAAACGCCATCTATATCGCCTACAATAATATCACCATCATTAATAGTAACTGCTTCAATTTTAATAGCTACTCTGTATGCAATAACTTTTCCTCTTGGACCTTGATCTTGCCCGTAAGAACCAAAAGAAAAAGTGGGGAAGTTTAATTTATTAATGCCTCTTGTATCTCTGTGATAACCATTTACAACAGCTCCTCTTGCTTTTAATTGCAAGGCTCTTGTAGACATAAGTTCTCCCCATAAAGCATAAGTGGGAGAGGAACCTGCACAAATGTAAATTTCATCTTCTTTTAAATCATCCAAAGCTTCAAACATTATTCCAAAAGCTCTGTTATAAACATCACTTTTAGAATCTCCTAAAGTAAGTTCAAATACATCTGTTTCTAAAACAGTCATAGCCCTTCCAATTAATAAATCTGCTTTTGGATTCAAGGCTTTAATTTGAGGACTTAAGAATTGATTTCTTAAATTCATAAGATCCATTACATCCCCAATTACTGCTGTAAATAATTCTTTTTGAGCTAAAGCAAATAATTCTTTATCATTTTTCCAGGTATACACACTAAAGCCTATTTCTTTTCTAAAGGCATTTTCATGTCTTTTATCATAGGTACAAAACGCTTCATTACGGCATCTACTATACGTTTTCCTTTTTCTTTTGAAGCTACTCGTGGATCTCCATAAATACCATTGCTTGTATATTCTTTCATAGATCTGTGTAACATTGCACGTGAGCCTCTAATTAAATCAGCTGCTGCCCACTCAAAAGTAGTGGTAACTGGACCATTTACAATTTCTTTTTCTCTTACATTATTACCTTCAATATACTGTAATAAAGAAGTTTCAAATTCACAAGCATGACCTACTCCAAATAATCCTGTTTCAGTAATATCAAAAAGTTCTTTTGAAGCAATTTTCCACCAAGTCATAATGGCTAAATTACAATCTGGATTTTTAACTCCAAAACTTTCAACTACAACAGAACCCCAAGCTTGATTTCCTCCATGGCCATTAAAAATAATAATATTTTTAAAACCATTTCTAGAAACTGAGCTTAAAACATCTTTTACATAAGCTATAAGTGTTTCATGAGATACGCTTAACGTACCTGGAAACTCCATATGATGTTCAGAGGAGCAAATAGCTAAAGGAGGTAAAATCAATACCTCTTGTTCAATCTCTTTATTTAATTCATGACAAAAATATTCTGCAATCAAAGTATCTGTTTCCACGTTTAAATGTGGTCCATGTTGTTCAATTGCACCAATTGGAAGAATAACAGGTATGCTTTTATCCAAATTTCCGATTTCTTTTGAAGTTAAGTGTTTCCAAATCATTTTTTTACCGCCCACATTTCAATTTCTACTTTAAAGGTATATAACAATCCTGCTTGAACAGCTGCTCGTACAGGATAAGGTTCGCACATCATGCTTGAATAAACTTTATTAAATCTTGGCCACTCATCTAAGTCGGTAAGCCAAACATTTACTTTAAATACATCTTCTAAACCAACGCCAGCTGTATTTAACTGTTTTTTGCAGGCATTAATTGTAAATTCTGTTTGTTCTTCTATTGTATCTCCTATGACATTTCCTTCAACATCAATAGGAGCTTGCCCAGAAATAACAACTATTTTAGAAGGTTCAACTACTAAAACAGGAGAATAAGGACCCGCAGTTTTATGTTGTGAGGCACCAGCAGGCACAGAAAAATTAGGTTTTTTTTCTGCAATTGTTACCGTATTTGCTCCCATAGGATTTGGCATATAACCTACAAAACCAATAATTTTCCAATCCCCATTAATTTTTCGCATTTTATAAAGTGTTTGCCATAAAATGGGCTCTACTGTTCCATCAAGTTTGGTAATAGCACCATCAAACTTTTTATGTAAAACAGCTGATTCGCCTTTTATTTCGATGTCTCTTAAGGTAGTTGCATTAAATAAGCTTTCTCTTTTGTCTTCTTTATATTCATTTGAAGCAAAATCAGCGGCTTGTTTTAACCAGTCTTCTTTATAGGTTTCTAATGAATCATAAGTAAGAGACCATGAATCTGGATTGGCACTTTTTCTGGCATCTATTCCCATGAAGTTTTCTTCGTGAAAATCTTTTTCACACATAGACCAGTCTTGTGCTAAAAATGCATCAATATCTATTCTTACTACTTTTTCCCAAATACTGTATCTGTCTTTATCATTTTTTGAAAATGGGTTTATATCATAGGCCATATTTTTCCTTTAGTTAATTATTTTTTCTGTTTTAGAATCAAATATATGTGTTTTTTTAACATCATACGTAACATACAAATCTTTATTTTTATCGAATATTTCTTTTCTTGAAAATGCAATATTGATTTCGTTTTCTCCGATTTGTCCATATATCACATTTTCGGCACCTGTATATTCATGAATTTTAATATTTACTTTAAGACCTTGGTCTTTGTTAACACAATGGAAATCTCTGGGTCTTATTCCTAAAATAATTTCTTGATTTTCACTGAGACTTGTTTCCGGATTTAGTGCAAAACTGGTACCATCTTGTGTTAATAAAGTAGGAATATTTTTCACAAATTTTACATTTCCTTTTACAAGTGAAATATTAGGACTTCCTAAAAAGGTAGCTGTAAAAATACAATTGGGTCTGTCGTATAAATCTTCAGGAGTTCCAATTTGAATGGCATATCCCTTGTCCATTAATACAACTTTATCTGCCATTGTCATCGCTTCTACTTGATCATGTGTAACATAAATAGTGGTTGTTTTTAATCTTTTTTGTAAAGATTTGATTTCATTTCTCATTACAACTCTTAATTTTGCATCAAGATTTGATAAGGGTTCATCAAACAAAAAGAACTTAGGTTTTCTTACAATTGCTCTTCCCATAGAAACTCTTTGTCTCTGTCCCCCTGAGAGGTTTTTAGGTAATCTATCAAGATAATCACCAATATTTAATAATTTTGCTGCGGCTCTTACTTTTTGATCAATTTCACCTTTTGGCATTTTTAAAATTCTTAAACCATAAGCAATATTGTCATATACACTCATATGTGGATATAAAGCATAAGATTGAAATACCATAGACATATCTCTTTTTTGTGGGCTTACTTCATTTGCTACTTGCCCATCAATTATTAACTCTCCAGAAGAAATTTCTTCTAAACCACAAATCATTCTTAAGAGTGTAGATTTTCCACATCCTGATTCACCAATTAAAACGACAAACTCACCATCTTTAATATCTACATTGATACCATGAAGAACTTGTACTCCTTCATAATCTTTTTTGATATTTTTTAATTCCATTGTTCCCATACTATACTCCAAAACTTTCAGATGTAATATCTTTTGCAAAAGGTGCAACCCCAGCACTTAATCCTGCATCCACTCTTAAATTAACCCCTGAAATACAAAATGCATCATCGCTTGCTAAAAACAGTGTTGCTTTTGAAATACAAGCAGGTGTTGCAATACGTTTTAAGGGATACCATTTTAATAAATTATCAAAGGTCTCTGGATTATTTTTTATTCTAAAATCCCAAGCTTTTGTTCTTACACTGCCCGGACTTACTGTATTTGCTCTAATATTATATTGTCCATATTCAGTTGCAATAGCATTCATATATTGAACAAGTGCAGCTTTAGAAGCACTGTAAGCAGGATTTCCAACACAGCGGTCTGAATTTACAGAACCAATAGTAATTATATTGCCTTGTTTTGCTTTTTTCATATGTACTAAACATGCATTGGTAATATAAAAAGTTCCATTTATATTAATTTCTATATCGTCTTTCCATAATTGAACACTTGTAGTATTTAGACTTTCTGCTTTAGTAACGCCTACATGATTGATTAAAATATCAATTTTCTTGTGTTCTTTTATTACTTCTTCTATAATATTTTCTATTTCTTCTTGATTAGAAATATTTGCAATTACGCGTTTAAATGCTAATAAATTTTCTTTTTTTAAATCATCTAAAAATGGGTCTAAAGTAGACGCTCTTACTCCAAGAGTTACTACAAAACCACCTTCTTTTATAACTTGACGTGTCATCTCTTGCGCCATTTCACCGGCAGCTCCTGTAATAACAACAACTTTATCTTTAAATCTCATTTTTTTCCTTCACTTATTTCACGGAACCAGAAGTTAATCCGCCCACTAAATGTTTTTGTAACCAAGCAAATAATATTGCTACTGGAATGGTTGCAATAATTACTGAAACCATAATATAATCCCATCGTACTGAATAATAACCCGTCATCTCAATAATTCCTAATTGAATGGTATAAGAAGAACTATCTCTTAATGTAGAGAAAGCAATAATAAATTCATTCCAGGAGTTTACAAAAGTAAACATGGCAACAATTACAACAGCAGGAAGTGCAAGAGGTAAGAAGATAGTTAATAAACTTCTAAAACGACTAGCACCATCAATCCATGCTGATTCTTCCAAGTCTTTAGGAATGGTTTCAAAATAACTTTGAAGCATCCATACACAAAAGGCAATATTAAAAGCAGCATAAATAACAGATAAAAAGCCAAGTGAATCTACAACACCCATATACACCATTAATCTAAATAATCCAAGTACTAAAACAATTGGAGATAACATTTGTGTTACTAGTAAAAAGAATCTATAAGCTGTTTTCCCTTTAAAATCAAAACGTGTCATAGCATAAGCACAAGGTGCTGCAACCACCAAAGCAATAATAGTTGCTACTGTACTTATGAACAAGGAATTAAGCAAAGAGCTTGCAATATTTGTATTTTGCCAAACCTCAATAAAATTGCCCCATTGAAACTCACTTGGCAAAAAATTAGGTGGAATTTGTGTTAATTCATTTCTTGGTTTCAAAGCCGTTAATACTGTTACAACAAAGGGAAATAAAACAGTAAGCATTACAGGAAGTAATACCAACCAACATATGATGGTTCTAATTATTTTTTTCTTTTTCATTTCTTTTCTTTCATAGCTACATAAGCATATATAAAGGTAAACATTAATAATAATGACAACATAATAATTGAAACAGCAGCAGCTAAACCAATCTCTCCATATTGAAATGCCATCTTATAAAGATAAGTAGGCAGAATATCTGTAGAGTTAGAAGGTCCACCTTCTGTTAAAATCCAAATTATTGGAAAAGAATTAAAGACATATATTACATTTAAAACAATCGCTATGTTTATAAATGGTTTTAATAAAGGTAAAGTCAATGTTCTTAACCTAGTAAAGTATGAAGCTCCATCTAAAAAAGCAGCCTCATATATATCTCTTGGAATTGACGTTAATCCACCCATTAATATTGATATAGTAAAAGGAATAGAAACTAAAATTCCAATAAGAATTTGCATGGGAAAAGCAGTACTAGCATTTGCTAACCAGCCTATATTTTCATCAATCAAACCAAATGATAAAAGAACGCTGTTTAACATTCCATACTCTGGATTTAATATCCACTTCCATATTACTGCTGTCATAGCTAAAGAAATAGCCCATGGCAACATAATAATAGTAGTAGCAATGCCTTTACCATAAAAATCTTCGTTAAGTGCTAAAGCAATAGGAACGGAAATAATTACCGTTCCTAAAACTACGCTTACTGTCCAAAAAAGTGTTCTTAATAATACTTCAAAGAACAATTCATCTTCAAATACATCTTGATAATTCAATAATCCAATAAAACCGTTTAAGTCACCAAAGGTTCCTACATCATTTACAGATAATCTAATTAAATCAATAATCGGATAAGAAATAATAATAAATGCAAGTAAAAAACTTGGGGCTATATATAATAGTGGTTTTAAAGATTTTTTATTCATAACTATTTTCTTGCTGCTCTATTAATTTTTTTATGAGCTGTTTTTAGCGCTTGTTCCGGAGTTTTTTTACCAGAATAAATTGCTTGTAATTCATTTCTTAAAATGTCGATAATTTTTGTTGATTTTGCATGTATAAATGCAAACTTAGCATTTGGAACGGCTGAAATCATAGCTTGTAAATGTTTTGCTTCAAAAGCTTTATCTTTTCCAGCTTCAATTGTTACAGGTAAAAGATTTGCTTTTGCAATCCAATCTGCTTGGTACTTAGGTTTAACAGAAAACATTAAAAACTTAACAGCATCTTTTTTGTTTTTAGAATTTTCAGATAAATGAACAGCATCGATTACACCTAATGTAATACCTTTTTTACCTTTAACCATACCTGGTACATCAGTTTGTACAAAGTTAATGTTATGACCTTCACTTGAAATTTGCTCTGCTAATACTCCATGAGTAATCATCATTGCTAATTTACCTTGTTTGAATAATTCTTGTAAATCTTCTCTGTTATATGAGGTTACGTTTTTTTGAGCATATCCCTTTTTAATTAAATCATTATAGAAATTGGCTGCTTTTAACGCTGCGTCTGAATTAAGAGCAGACTTAGTACCACCCACTGTTTTGTCTAATACTGAACCACCAAAGTTCCATAAAGCATAATAGAAATATTTTTCCATTTCAACTTCTTTTCCTTGAATACCGAAACCATACGCATCCGTATTTTGAGATACTAATTTAGCTGTTTCTTGAAGTTGGGTCCATGTAGTAGGAACTGTAGCACCTGCTTTTTTTAATAAATCTAAGTTTACATATAAGTTTCTAGCAGATGTTACACTAGGAAGTGCATATAATTTTCCATTTACTTTAGCCGCTTCTAAAAGTGATGCTGGAAATTGTGCTTTATCACTGTCTGAAAGATATGAATCTAAAGCTACAATTTTATTAGCAGCAGCGTAAGTAGGAACCCACGCTCTTGTAGAATAAATTAAATCTGCATTTCCCCCAGAGAAAAAATCAGTTTGTAATTTTTGTTGCCATGATGACCAAGAACCTACTTCTAATTTAACATCAATTCCTGGGTTTTCTTTTTCAAAGTCAGCAACAATTTTTTCAAATGCAGGTTTTGTACTGTCTGCATATGCAGGAACAGATACTCTTAATGTTGAAGCATAAGTTAATGTTGATAAAACGCAAACTCCAGTTAATACTTTTAAAATACTTTTTTTCATAATCTTCCTTTTTAATTAATTATACGACAATAATGTCAACAATCACAAAATCTGAGGGATGTTTACTAGCCAAAAAAAACATCCTTAAACAATTTTATGAAACAAATACTTCATTGGTCTTAAATGATTCTATAGCCTCCTCATCAAGTTCTATCCCCAAACCTAAACCTTCTGGTAAATAAGCATACGGTGCTTCTATTCTTAGTGGTGTTTTTAATAAATCATGACTTCTTATTAGTCTTCCAAAAATATCACTTGGCCAAATACAATTTTGAGTTGCACTTACTTGGTGGATATACATTGCTTCTAAAATACCTAAATCAATTTCAGATCCATGCCAAGAATACATATTTGCAGCATTTGCAATTAAATCTTGTTGTTGAAATTTTGCAAGTCCTGCATTAAAGTTAAAACCATCTGCTGATCTGTGATTTAAAATATTAATTACATCATGAATTCTCTGCCCTTGATAAATATAAGGTAAAGAAACATGTCTAACAATCTTTATATCTGTGAATTCTCTTAAACTTGCATAATCTTGAATCATCCAAAAAGGCATAGGATCTTCTAAACAAAAAACATTTCCTACTTTTTCTAAGTCTCTTACAATTTTTTTAGTTTCACCTAAATTTTCCCATCGTTGATTGGGATCAAAAATTACTGTCATATTAGGAGCAGCTTTTTTAATCTCTTCACATGTTGCTACTACATCATCCTCTAAATCAGCTTTAAACTTAATACTGTCATATCCCATATCTGCAAAATTTTTAGCAACTGCTCCAACTTCAGATACTTCTCTATGTGATGACCAAGAACCAACTTTTACTTTATCTTGTAATGGCCCTCCTAATAAATCAACCACTCTTAATTCGTGTGATTTAGCATAAGCATCCCAAATACAACACTCAAAACCGTCATATTCTCTGTACAAACCAATAGGAAGTTTTCTTAAAGACAAATCACTTAAATCAACACCAATAAGGGATTGTGCGATATTTTTAACCAAGTCCATGTTATGGTCTCTATAGAACTCACCAAAACCAATGATTCCATTTTCTAATTCCATTCGAACAATTAGTTTAGGAAGTTCATCAAACTGTGCAGACCAGCCATCACTTGCTTTTTTTATCACAGGTAACATATGTAAGGGTTTGTTAATACTCTTACTTGATATCATGCCTTCTTTTGCGGGTACGATAACTTCTGTGAAATGAAAAGATTTGATTTTGTTATTCTTCATAAATATCCTTTAAAATATTATATAGGTTCAAAATTTCATATTAACTTAAGAAAAAGTATTAAATGAATATCTGATTGTAAATATATATTCAATTATGACATTAAATTAGCAGAAAAAAAGATTTATTGAATAATTCAAGCTTTAAATATCAATTATGTTTCAAATTGAAACTTTTAATAATAAACTTGAATTCATTTTGTTTTATTATTCATTGTTATGAATATTATTATCAGTAATATATTTCATTTTGAAATATATTTAGCCTAAATTATTTAAATATGAAATATTTAAAAAAAAGAGTGGTAGTAGTGTTTTTGTGAGATAAGCTATGCAAAAAAGAAGCACATTTAAGATATGCCTCTTTTTAATCTTTTTAGTATTTTTGATTTGCTTTGTCTACTTCTTGGATATATACGCTTAAAAGTTCTTTCGCTTTTGCATCGTATTTTTCTTCAATAAGTTTTTTTACTGCGGGTTGTGAAACTGCTCTCATTCTGTTTAGTTCTTTGGCACTTAAGGAAGTGACTTCCATTTTTGTAGATAAAAAAGCAAGACCTCTTGAATCGGAATTAGCAATAGCTAAAGAAACACCACGACCTGCTATTATTCCAGCTTTTGTAGCTCTGTTTATAATTCTTTTTTCATCTTCACTTAAAGACTTATAGAATTTTTTATTCATAGTAAAAGTATAAGGCGTGAATAAATGATTTGTTACAGTTAAGTACTTTTGTACTTCATAAAATTTGGCAAAACTTACTGTTGGAATTGGATTCATTTGTCCATCAATTACACCTGTTTGTAAACCTGAATATACTTCAGCCCATGATAAAGGATACGCTTGTGCACCTAAAGAATTTAGAATTTTTTGATGGGAAGCCAAGGTCATAGTTCTAATTCTTATACCTTTAAAATCTTCTAATGTTTTAATTGCGCGCTTTGAATTCGTAATTCCAAAAAAACCACCCGTATCAGGAAAACCAAGTACTTTTACATCTTTTAATTCTTTTTCCATATCAGAAGCCATTGCTTCCCCAAAAGCACCATCCCAAACACTGTAAGCTGCAATATAAGAGTTAAAAGCAAAAGGCAAATCAATAATACCAATTCGTGGGTAAGATGATGCCATTGCTCCTACACTTGTGATGGTGGCTTGTATAATTCCTTTTCTTGTCATTGATAAATGTTCTTTAGAAGAACCTAATTGATTTGAAGGATAAATTTCAACTTTAATTTCGCCATTACTTGCTGTTTCTACAATACTTTTGAATGTTCCTGCAAAAGCATGAGCAGGGTTTTCAAATACATCCTCTTTATTGTCATGAGCAAATTTAATTGTTTTTTGTGCATAAGCACCACTAATCATAAGTCCTGTTAATAATACACTTGTTACTATTTTTTTCATTTTTTATCCTTTTTAATTCTTTTCAAGCAAAGAGTTAACATCTCGCTTCACAATCTCTTTTCAAAATAAATATTTCCTCCCTTATAAATTTATAAATTCTTATAAAAATCCCAATAACCTTGGAATAAATAAAGCAAAATCTGCCCAATAAGCAAACAAAAATAATACAGCTATTTCTACAATTAAAAATGGCCATAAACTAGCAGCTATACGTTCCATTTTTTCTCCTGTAACAGAAGACAGTACAAAAAGACAAGCTCCAATAGGAGGAGTCATGAGTGATATATTTAAAGCAAGAACAAAAATAATACCTGCATGTAAGGGATCAATTCCAATGCTAGCTGTTATAGGCACTAAAATAGGCGCTAAAATAATTAACATGGCTGTAATATCCATAATCATTCCAACCACAAGTAAAAACACAATAATCAGTAATAAAATCAAATAGGGGTTTTCTGTAATCCCAATAATTGCCGAAGTCAAAGCTTGAGGGATTTGTTCAAAACTTAAATACCAACCTAAAATAGAAGCAGAAGCAATAATTAAGAAAATTACTCCACAAATTCTTGAAGTACTTAGAATAATAGAAGACAAAGCAGAAAAACTTAAATTTCTATATACAAAAACGCCTAAAATTAAAGCATAAGCAACAGCAATTGAAGCAGCTTCTGTTGGAGTAAAAATACCAAAAATAATTCCACCTAAAATGATTAAAGGCATAATCAGTGCTAAATAAGCTTCTTTTAACGCATGAATAACATCTTTAAAAGAAGCTCTTTTTGCAGCCATTGGAAAATTTCTACGTTTTGATACAACAGTAATTACCATCATACAAACAATACAAATTAAAATACCAGGAAGAATTCCTGCTGCAAATAAACCCCCAATGGATACTCCCATTAAAGAACCATAAACTACCATTAAACCAGAAGGTGGAATAGTAGGGCCAATAATAGAACCTGCTGCTGTAACTGCACAGGCAAAGGGTCTGTCATAACCTGCTTTTACCATGGCTGGTACTAGTGTTCTTCCAAAAGCGGCCGCATCACTAGTAGCTGCTCCACTTACTCCTGCAAAAAACACAGAAGAAATCATATTTGCATGGGCTAATCCTCCTGGTTTATGTCCTACTAGAACATTTGCAAAAGCAATTATTTTACTTGTAATTCCAATATGATTCATAATTTCACCTGCTAAAATAAAAAATGGCATGGCTAAAAATGGAAAAAGATTTAAACCATTGAATATTTTTTGGGGAACAACAGACATGAAATCAAAACCAGATATGGTCATAATGCCAACTATTCCACTAATCCCAACAACAACGCCTATTCTTAAACCTAAAATCAAAAGACCAAAAAAAGTAAATAAAACAATCATGTAAAACTCCTATGCGATTTTTCATCTAAATCATAAACATGAATATCTCCAAAATCCCTTATTCCCGTACAAATGACTTGTAGGCATGAAATGAAAGCAAAAGTAGGAATGCTAAGATAAGGAACAAACATAGTAACTCCTATAATAGAGTCAACATATTTTTCTGCTCCACTGTTGGCAAAATCAAGTCCATATATAAAGATAATAAGAAAAAAGATAAAAGTTATAATGTCTAGAATTACTAGAACCGGAATTCTTAAAGCCCTAGGCATTTTATTTAAAACTAAAAAAAGTCCTATATGTTCTCTTTTCGCCAAAGCACATGGTACTGCCAATAAAACAGCCCAAATCATAAAGTATCTTGCCATTTCTTCAATCCATGCAATTTCCCAGCCAAATACATATCTGTCTAAAACGCCAATCCATACATCAATAACTAAAATCATCATTAAAATGACAATAACTACAGCATTGACTTTACTAATAGCTTCACTAATGTTTCCAAAGATTTTTTTAACATTATTTAACATCTCTACTCCTTTTTTTAATAAAAACCCTTAAACACAGAATAAATTTCCAATTGAATGAAAAAAAGATAATTATTATTCATATTTAAAGTTTTTTTTATTTGATATATTCAAAAATCCATTTTATTGTAAATTTATTTTAAATTTACCAAATAACTATATAACATTTTAAATTATTACATTAAAATTGAAAAAAAATGTCAATATTGAATATTGTAAGTTATAAATATGCAAAATGTTTCATAAATACACTTTTTATTGTACAATACGAATATAAAATACTTTAAAAGAGGCAAAAATGAAAATAATAGAGAGTTATAATGAAAACAAAACAAGCTTTTCTGCCATTATAGAAAGATTGATGACATATTTTAATGTAAGTCAATCCAAAGATTTAAGTGATTTACTTGAAGTGAATTATGCAACTTTTTCAACTTGGATTAGAAGAGAAAAAATTCCTTATGAGTTATTAATTGCATTATGTATTAAGCGAGATATTTCTTTGGACTGGTTATTAGCAGGGGTTAAGAATGACAATTTATATGGGCAGGAAAAAAAAGATGACAATATCGTTATTAATTCATTCTTTAATAAAGAACATAAAAATATAGATATTCTAGCAGTAGAAGAACATTTAAAAGACAAACATTATTTATCAGTCTCCCAAAACATTCTTGATCGTTTCGCAGAAGGCGAAAAATTAGATGAATTAAAAATGGTAACTATTGTAGGATCTTCTATGAGTCCTACTATTAATAATGGAGATAAGGTATTTATTTCTACAGTTGCTAGTGATGAAGAGTTATTCAATAGTATTATGTATTTAGTTGTTTATAAAAACAGAACCTATATTAAACGTATTCAAGTTAACCCTGTAACAAAATCAGTACGCCTAATATCAGATAACGAGAGATATGAGACATTTGAAATTCCAGAAAGTGGTTTAGATGATTTTAAAGTTCTGGGACGTGTTATTTTTAAGTGTACCTTTGAAGATATTATTTAGTTAATTAAGAACTCTTTATTCTTCTTGTATGAAGAACATTACATACAATCTGATTTCAAGTAATTACTTATAGAAAGCTTAATGATTATAATGATAAGATAACATAACAAATTAAATAAATTAGATACATCATATTTAAATACCTTTAGTTTTTCATATGTAAAACATCCTTTTAAATCAAGGGATGAAAAGTGTTATTATTTTAAAAATTAAATTTGTAGAAAACAAGGGTTTACTTAGAGAGCTTCTATGTTAAAAATCCATTATAAAATATAAATAGAAAAGTATAAGGAAATACAAGAATGATCAAAATAGCAGTAATAGGCGAATGTATGGTTGAGCTGTACCAAGATGAAAAAGGCTCGTATAAACAAACATTTGGAGGAGATACTTTTAATTGTGCGGTATATTTAAAACGATCATTAAAAAATGCAAAAGTAGAATACATTACAGTATTAGGTGAAGATGCACGTTCTTCACAAATGTTAGACTTTTTTCATAAAGAAAATTTAGAGACTACTTATGTAGACAGACTAAAAGATAAAAAACCGGGTTTATATATTATAGACACACATAAGGGTGAGAGAAGTTTTGATTATTGGAGAGGACAAGCAGCTGCAAAAGAATTGTTTTTAACACAAAGCTTAGATAAATTATCAAAAGATTTATTAACTTTTGATTTAATTTATTTTTCCGCTATTACTTTGGCAATAATGAGTGAAAAAGGAAGAGAAAATCTTTTTAAAATCATTAAAAAAGCAAGAGCGGCCGGTGTAAAAATAGCCTTTGATTCAAATTATCGTCCAAGATTGTATAACAATCAAGATGATGCAAGAAGAATATACAAACAAGTAGTTAATTATACAGATATATTTTTGCCTTCTATTGATGATGAGATTGATTTATGGGGAAGAAGTACACCTTCAGATATTATAAAAAAATCCTTAGAAGCAGGAATAAAAGAAATTATAATTACCTGTGGAAAAGAAGATATTGTTTGTCATTATGAGGGAATAACGGTTCATAAAAAAACAAAACAATTAAAAAATATCGTAGATTCAACATCAGCAGGAGATTCTTTTAATGGACAATACCTAGCATCAAGATTAAAAGAAAAAAGTGTTAACAAGTCAATAAAAAAAGCCAAAAAATTAGCGGCAAAAGTAATTATGCATAAAGGCGCAATTATGCCAAAGGATAAAAATGATTAATGATTTTAAAAATTCACCCGTAATTCCTGTTTTAACATTTAATGATGTAAAAGAAAGCCTGGAAATATCAGAAGTATTAGTAGAAGAAGGTTTGACAAATTTAGAAATTACGCTAAGAACGCCTAATGCATTAGCTTGTATAGAAGCAATAATAAAAGAGTTTCCAAGTGCAAATGTAGGAGCTGGAACTATTGTAAAAAAAGAACAATTACTTCAAATACAAAATATTGGTTGTAATTTTGCAGTAAGCCCAGGTGCTACAAAAACACTTATAAAAGAAGCAAAAAGAATTAATATGAATTATTTACCAGGCGCATCAACACCAAGTGAAATAATTGCATTAATGGAAGAAGGAATATTTTTCCAAAAATTTTTTCATTCAGGAAACTCAGGGGGGTATAAAATGCTTCAAGCTTATGCGAATATATTTGAAGATGTATCCTTTTGTCCAACAGGTGGAATAGGGCAAAAAGATTTTAAAGAATATTTAGAATTAAAAAATGTTGTATGTTTAGGTGGTTCTTGGATGGTTAATACAAAAACTATGTCTTTAAATGATATTAGAAGTGAAGCTAAAAATATTAGCTCTATGCTTAAAAGTTAAGAATAAAAGATAAGAAAAATATCAAAAACATTGTTTCAATGTTTAATAGGTTATAATGTTAATACAACATAACAAAGACAGTTTTATTTTGAATGCAAGGACATATAATTTGTTTCATAAAAATGGTATACCTTTATATACACAATTAAAGAATAAACTCTTAAAAGATATTAAAGAGAATTATAAAGTTGGGGATATGATCCCAGCAGAGATCAAGTTAGAAAAACAATATGAAGTTAGCCGTATTACGGTTAGAAAAGCGATTGAAGTACTTGAAAAAGAAAATGTTTTAGAGCGTAAACAAGGGAAGGGTACTTTTGTTAAAGCACATAAAATTTTATACGATGCAAACTCTATTGGTTCTTTAACACAAAGACTTGCTAAACAAAAAGATATTATAAAAACAGAATCTCTTCACTTTTTAATTGTTGAAGGAGAACATTACGTAAAAGATTTACTTAAGTGTAGTAAACTCTTATGTATTAAACGTATACGTTTATTAAACAATGTTCCTTTTGCTTTAATGTGCAATTATTTGGATTTTGATTCTGTTCCTAATATAGAAGAAAATTTCAAAATTGAATCTTTGTATACTTTTTTAAAAGATGAATATAAAATTGAATTTTATAATGCAGAAGAAACAGTGGAAGCTAAAAATGCCAGTATAACAGAAGCGCAAAAATTAGATATCAATGAAAGAGATGCTTTGTTATCTTTACACCGTCTCTCTTTTGATAAATATAATAATCCTGTAGAGTATTCTGATATTTTAATTAAAGCCAATATGTATAAACATAAAATTATTTTGTCCAATGATAGGCTTTCAAATATTTAAAAAATAAAAGAGAACTATGGAAATTGAAACAATTAATTTTAATGAAATGTATATAGAACAAAAAAATAAAACTACTTTCCAAGCCAAAAATAAAGAGGCTTGGAACAGTAAAGCTTCTACAATGAATAAAAATATTCATAAATCAATTTACAATCAGAACTTTTTAAATCACATAAAACTAGAAGGAATAAATTCTTCTTTAGATGTTGGTTGTGGTGTTGGCAACTTGTCTCTTTTATTATCAAAAAAACTTAAAAATATTTACTGCTTGGATTTTTCAGATAAAATGCTGGATTTTTTAAAAAAGAATGCCAAAAAAGAAAAATGCACAAATATCAAAAGCTTTAATCTTTCATGGTACGATGATTGGGCTGAGGTTCCTAAAACAGACTTAGTTATTGCATCGCGTTCTATGGAAGTAAAAAACATGCAAAAAGCCTTAGAAAAACTAAACAATCAAGCGCTTAAAAAAGTCGTACTTTCTTATAAAGTAGGAGGAAGTTTTTTATCTTTAGATATTTTAAGTGCTTTAAATAAAGATATTAATAAAAAACCTGATTACATATATATTTTAAACATCTTATATAATATGGGAATTAATGCTTCTTTAAACTTTATAAAAAGTGAAGCCAGAAATATTAGCTATAAAAATGAAGAAGATTTTATATCTTCTGTTATGTGGAGTTTAGGAGAGTTAAAACAAGAAGAAATAAATCTTTTAAAAACACATTATCAAGATAAAATAAAAGATCAAAAAGAAGATACATACGTAGAATGGGCAATTATAGCTTGGGATAAAAAGTAAAAGTTAAATATCAATAATTTAATGCAAAAAATACTAAGTATTTGATATATTGAAGAAAATTATTAGAACAAAAGAAGGTTAATTATGGAATACAAAATCACACAAGGCATAGTTGGAGTTAGACCCAATGTTACTTTACCTAACCCAGAAATTTTAAATGTTCTTGGCGAAGATGGTATGAGAGCTTTGACGAAAGAACATTATGAGATATTAAGACACTCAGAGATAAAAGATTTATTTCCACCACATGATGCTGGAATTGAAATGGCAGTAAAACATGCCTCTGATTTTTTTATACAAATTTGTGGAGGTCAAAGACATTTTGATCAAAACAGAGGAAGACCAATGATGGCAGCAAGACATTCTCCTTTTAAAATTGATCAAGCTGCAAGAGTTATCTGGTTAGAAGCGTATGCAACACTTTTAGAAGAGAGTAATTTAAGTGAAGAATTAAAAGAATCTTTCTGGACTTATTTGGATATTTTCTCAATTTGGATGATGAATACACGAGACTAGAATCAAGGGAAATAAGGTGAATATACTTATTATTGGAGCTGGAATAGCTGGTTTGAGCACAGCAATATCTTTGAAACTGCAAGGTTTTAATGTAAAAATAGCTGAAAAAAATTCTTCTATAACAGACATTGGGGCAGGTATTATATCTTGGCCCAATGCTTCAAATATTCTAGATAAACTGGGCCTTTTAGAAGAAGTTCTTAAAGTATCAGGAAAAGTAACTTCAATGAATCGTTTTTCAAGCGAAGGTGTAAACATTGGTTCAATAGATATAACTACAATCAATGAAATGATGTCTTATCCCAGTTTATCTATTCTACGTTGCGATTTAATGCGTATTTTAAATAACAAAATAAATGAAATGAAAATTTCCATACATTTTAATCATAACTTACTTTCTTTTGTAAACAATAATAATCTTGTAAGTGCAAAATTTACCAATAAAAAAATAATCAAAGCTGATGTTATTATTGGGGCAGATGGACGAATGAACTCACTTACTAGAGAATATGTGAAGGGTGATAATACACCTAAGTATCAAGGTTTTATTAACTGGGTAGGTATTATTAAAAGTAAGAATGATATTTTTACTAATTTGAGTGTAAGTGATTATTGGGGTATTGGAAAACGTTTTGGTATTGTTCCCATTTCAAAAAATCAGGCATATTGGGCAGGTGGAATGACATCTAAAAATATAGAAACAAAAAATCCTTCTTTATATAAAAATGAATTATTGCATGAGTTTAAAGACTGGCCTTCAAATATTCTAAATATTATAAAAAATACAAAAGACTCTGGTATTAATAAAATATATGTACATGATCATGACCCACTTTCTACATGGCATAAAAATAATGTTATTTTAATAGGAGATTGTGCACATGCTGCTTTACCAACGTCTGGGCAAGGTGCTTGTCAAGCCTTAGAGGATGCATGGCATTTAGCCTCTTGTTTAAAAGAAAATTCAAAAAACTTAACACATGCTTTTGAATCTTTTACAAAAATAAGAATAAAAAAAACAAATAATATTACAATGGGTGGCAGAGCACTTGCTTTTTCAATATTTAATGATGATAAAGAGTTTTGTTTAAAAAGAAATATACACTCACAAAATACGAATGGACATAAACAAGCCAGTGCAATGGCAAATCTTTGGTTAGAGAATCTGGCTTAAATTAAAAAACGTAATAAAGAATAAAAAATATTAATCTTATTTTTTGTTTTTCTTCTATTAGTATCATATTTATTTACTGCTATACTTTACTATAGACTTAGCATGTCCTAAAGGATATATTATGATAAAAGAACTAAAAGTTAAAGAGCTTTACAATAAATGTAATAAGTCAATATTTTCTTTTAAAAATACAGAAGAAGCCAAAAAAACAAATCAAATAATTTTACAAGGAAGAGCCTTAAGTGCAATTGATACTGCTCTTGGAATAGAAGAAGAGGGCTTTAATCTTTTTGTTATGGGTGAAAAAGGAAGAGGTAAACACTCACTTATTAAAAAAATATTAGAAACAAAAAGTAAAAATGGTAAAAATATTTATGATTGGTGTTATGTAAATAATTTTAATGATGATAACAAACCTATAATAATAAAACTAAAAGCAGGACTGGCTAAATCTTTTAAAAAATCCATGTTAAACTTGGTGGAAAATCTTAAAATAAAAATAACACAAGTCTTAAAATCAAAAAAATACCTAAATCAAAAAAAATCTCTAGAAAAATACACAAAAGAGGAACAAGACAAACTTTTTAATAAATTAAAAAGTTTAGCACTGCAAGAGAATATTTCTATATCAGATACTCCCAATGGGATTGTTATCGCTTCTTTAAAAGAAGGAAAACTTTTTACAAGTGAAGAATACAGTGCATTGGCTTTAAAACAAAGAGATAAGCTTGAAAAAAATATTATTAAATACCAAGAAAAAGTCGATGAAAATTCAAAAGAAGAATTAGACTTAAGCAATAAATTTCTTGAAAAATTAAATGACTTAGACAAACTATTTATAAAAGAAATTCTTAAAAAATCCATGCAAGGTTTAGCAGAGAAATTTTCATCTTATGAACAAGTACTTCTTTATTTATCTGATGTAGAAAAAGATATTTTAGAACATTATAGGTACTTTGTCAAAACAGAAAATGAAAATATACTGAATGCTTTTGAAAGTGTATTAAAACAAAATCTGGAACATGAAATCTCCTTCGATATATATAATATTAATATTTTAGTAAATAATGAGAAAGTAAAATCTCTGCCTATTATTTACGAAGACAATCCCCGTTATGCAAACTTATTTGGAAGAATTGATCATATATCGCATATGGGAACAATAAGTACAGATTTTAATTTAATTAAAGCAGGTTCTTTGCATCAAGCAAATGGAGGTTATTTAATTATTGATGCTATAAGTTTATTATCTAATCCTCATGCATGGGAAGGTTTAAAACGAATGTTAAAATCTTCTTTGATTCATTTAGAAAGTATAGAAGAATCAATGGGATATACCAGTTTACTTTCCTTAAGTCCCCAAAGTGTTCCTTTAGATATAAAAATAATCTTGATTGGTTCTCGAGAAATTTATTCTTTGCTTTTTTTTAATGATGAAGATTTTAAAGAATTGTTTAAAATAGAAGCAGATTTCGAAGATAAAATAATAAGGAATAAAGAGAATACTCTTTTATATATAAATATTATCACAAATATAAGCAAGGAAAAAAAACTATTAACACTTGGCAAAAATGCGCTTTGTAAAATAATAGAATTTTCTTCAAGGCTTTGTTCGAATGCTTCTTATTTATCAAGTGATTTTTCAGCTATTAGTGATTTATTACAAGAAGCCAATTATCTGGCCAAAAAAAACAATAGAAAAACAATTAATGAAAAAGATATATTAAATGTTTTAAAAGAAAGAATATATAGAAAAGAGAGAATAAAAGAAGAGGTTTATACGCATATCAAAGAAGAAACAATACAGATTAATACAAAAGGTGAAAAAGTGGGACATATTAATGGTCTTGCTTTAATAGATTTTGGAAATTATTCTTTTTGCATTCCTATGAAAATATCATGTTTAACAAGGGTCGGGAAAGAAGGTGTTGTAACTATCGAGAGAGAAGTTGATCTTTCTGGTTCTATTCATTCAAAAGGTGTATTAATTATATCTTCTTATTTGGCTTCACGTTATGCTCCTGATTTTTCTTTAAGTCTTAGTGCTTCTTTAGTATTTGAACAATCTTACAGTGTGGTTGATGGAGATTCTGCATCTTTGGCTGAGCTTTATGCTCTTTTATCTTCTATTTCGAAAATCAAAATAAAACAAAACTTTGCTATTACTGGATCTATTAATCAAAATGGAGATGTACAAGCTATTGGTGGGGTTAATGAAAAAATAGAAGGTTTTTATGATGTTTGTAAATTAAAAGATGAGAACTTTTGTTCTGCTGTTATTATTCCTGCCTCAAATGTTAAAAACTTGATGTTAAAAGAAGATGTTCTAAGTGCTGTGAGAAAAGGTCAATTTAAGATATATGCTATTAATCATCTTGATGATGGAATAAAACTTCTTATGGGTATTGAAGCAGGAAAAAGAAAAAAAGATGGAACTTTTACTAAGAACTCATTAAATTATCTTGTTAATAAAGAACTGAAAAACTTAAATACACTTAGTTTAAATAAAGAAAATAGCTAAATTAAATATTTATTAAAATAAGTATAAGTATAACAATTTTTAATTTTTTAAAGCAATATATTAAATACAAATTATGTTAATATCTCTTATGATAAATAAATATGAAATATTAAAAAATACCTTTGGCCACGAAAATTTTCGCTCTTTTCAAGAAGAAGTGGTTGATGCTATTATTGCAAAAGAGGATGTCCTTACTATTCTTCCTACAGGTGGTGGAAAATCACTTTGTTATCAATTGCCTGCTTTATTAATGCAAGGAGTTACTGTTGTAATTTCTCCTTTGATTGCTTTAATGCAAGATCAAGTTAGAGCCTTAAAAGATCTAAATATAAAAGCTTCAATGATTAACTCTCTTCAAACTCCTAATGAAAACAATGAAATATTACAAGCTTTGTTAAAAAATGAATTAAAATTTGTTTATGTTGCACCTGAGCGTTTTACTTCGAATGATTTTGTCGGAGTTTTACAAAGAGTAAATATTAATTATTTTGTAATAGATGAAGCCCATTGTGTATCTGCTTGGGGGCATGAATTTAGAGCTGAGTATAGAAACTTAGACAGATTAAAACAATTTTTCCCTGATACTTCTATTGCTGCATTTACAGCAACGGCTACGTATAAAGTACAAGAAGATATGAAAACATCTTTGCGTTTAAACAATGCAAAAGAATTCAGAGCCAAAACAAAAAGAGATAATTTAATTATTTCCTGTAAACCTCGAGCTTCTAATGGAAAAAATCAAATTTTATCTTTTTTAAAATCGCATAAAGGAATGTGTGGAATTATTTATACCTTTACAAGAAAAGAAACAGAATCTACTGCTAAATATTTAAATGAACAGGGGTATAAAGCAAAAGCTTATCACGCCGGATTAAGTGCTGAGATTAAAAATGAAGTTTTTGATGATTTTGTTTATGAAAAAATTGATATTGTAGTTGCAACCATTGCATTTGGGATGGGAATTGACAAATCCAATATTCGTTTTGTTATTCATACTTCTATGCCTAAAACCTTAGAGAACTATTACCAAGAAATAGGGCGTGCAGGGCGTGATGGAGATTTGTCTTATGTGTATTTATTGTATTCTAAAAGTGATGAGATCAAGAGAAAAATACAAATAAATGATGGTTTAGATAATGCCTATAAAAGTACTGCTTTAGATAAATTAGAGAAAATGTATAGGTATTGTATTTCAAATAATTGTCGCCATACTATTATTGCTTCTTATTTTGATGATAAGATTGATCACTGTTTAACATCATGTGATAATTGTACCAAAGAAGAAGTGGAACAAATAGATATTACTCTTGATGCACAAAAATTACTTTCTTGTATTTACAGAGCAGAACAACGTTTTGGTTTAAATCATATTATTGATATTTTAAGGGCTTCAAAAAATCAAAAACTTTTAGATATGAATCACGATAAACTCACTGTTTATGGAATTGGGGAGCATAAAAATAAGAATGAATGGATTGCTATTGCGGATAAGTTAATTGATTCTGATGTTATTTCTTTAGGTGAGTATCGAGTGCTTAAACTCTCAAGTGCTGCTTTTGAGATTTTAAAATCAAAGAGCAAAGTTTTTATTGATTCTGATAAAATGGGACAAAGTGTTCAAGAAGAACTTGTAGAGGAAGAACTTACTTTTGATGAAGAGTTATTTGAGAAATTTAGAAGTTTAAGACGTGAGTTATCCAATGAAAAAGAAGTCCCTGCTTATGTGATTTTTGGAGATAAAACTTTAAAAGAACTTTGTTCAAAATTACCAAGCACACAAGATGAAATGTTGGATATTAATGGTATTGGACAGGTTAAATATGATAAATACGGTGAAGTGTTTTTAAATTTATGTGTAAGTATTAAAGAAGAATTCGAAGATAAATTAAAAGACAGAGTAGAGCTTAAAAAATTAACAAAAACCTATTTAGAAACCCTAGTTTTATTAGAAGACAATAAAAGTTTAGAAGAAGTATCTCAAATAAGAGACTTAGGTCTTGTTTCTATTTTATCTCATCTGAAATTATTGAAGCAACATCAAAAAATCACGGAAGAGCAAAAAGATAAACTTCTAGAGCCTATTAAAATTGATAAGAATGTTCTTTCTTGGATTGAAGAAGGTTTAGAGCTAAAAACATTAAAAGAACTAAAACAAGATTTATATTTGTATGAATACTTGAAGGATTTAAATGAAAAATGATGCACTTCAATATAAAACATTCTTTTTAAAAGAAGATAAATACAATGGTTTCACGCTTGATAATAAAAAAGTATTTTTGGATACAAAAGATTTTAAAGAAAATATAGAAGAGTTGATTCTAACGTTAAGAAAAGAAAAAAGAAAACTCTTATGGGTTCCTTTAGACATAGAACAAGCTTCTTATATTCCTATTTTAACAAAGATGGGTTTTACTTTTCATACCTGTGAAGAGAAAAAACTCTTATTGGTAAAAGAGCTTATAAAAAATTCCATTATTCCAACGGCTTCAAATCATACTTTAGGTGTGGGAGTTGTCGTTTTTAATGAGAAGAATGAAGTATTATTGGTTAAAGAAAAATACTCCAATATTGGTTTTAAATTACCAGGAGGGCATATTGATGATGGAGAATTAATTACTTCTGCTGTTAAACGAGAAGTAAAAGAAGAAACAGGAATAGATGTAGTGTTTGAGAGTATTGTTTCTTTGGGACATTTTTTTCCACATCAATTTAATCAAAGCAATTTATATATTTTGTGCATAGCAAAAGCACTGTCAAGTGAAATTAATATTCAAGATACAAACGAAATACTAGAATGTAAATGGACAGATGTGCAAAGATATATTAATGATGAAGATGCTTTTGCATATAATAAAGAAATTGTAAAAATTGCTTTAAAACAAAAAGGCTTAAAACAAAAAGAATTTGATTCTTTTAGAAGTACACTTAAAAACTATGAGTTGTTTTTTTAAACAAATTACAGTATAAAGAAAAAATTAAATATAAAGGTTTAACTTGGAATATACTTCTCATCGCATGGTTATGTATCCTCACTTAAATGCAGCAGGAATTCTTTTTGGAGGAATGGCTTTGGCTTGGATTGATGAAGAGGCTATTATTTTTGCAACCAATCTTTTAAAAACAAGTAAAATTGCTTTAGTAAAAATGTCAGAAGTTGTTTTCAAAAATATTGCCAATATTGGAGATATCGTAATTATGGGTACTGAACTTGTAAAAATTGGAAGAACATCTATTACTGTACGCTGTGAGATTAAAAATAAAACGAGTAATAAAATCATTTTAATTGTAGAAGAAATGGTTATTGTGGCTTTGGATTTTAACAAACAACCCACTCCTCATAATTTAGAAAAAATAATTTAGTTCTACTTTTGTGATTTAAGTAAAATCATAAACTTAAAATATAAAAAAAGAAAAAAACTAGTCCCAGTACTGTGAATATTTTTAAGATATTTTAAATATAATCGCACTTGAAAACATATTGTTAGCTATTAAAATAAATTAATTTTGAGGTAAAAATGGAAAATGCATTTAGAGTAGAAAAAGATTTTTTAGGTGAAATGAATATAGATATTCACGCATACTATGGAATTCAAAGCTTAAGAGCTAAGAATAATTTTGATATCACACGTACGAATATTTCTTTGTTTCCTAACTTTATTAAATCTTTGGGAAAAGTAAAAAAAGCCTGTGCTTTAGCTAATTATGAATTAGGGGATTTATCCTTAGAGCAAAAAGATGCAATTGTACAGGCTTGTGATGAAATAATTGATGGTAAACTTGTAGAACAGTTTATTGTTGATCCTATTCAAGGAGGAGCTGGAACTTCTACTAATATGAATGCAAACGAAGTTATTGCTAATAGAGCTTTAGAAATCTTAGGTCATCCAAGGGCTGCTTATCATATCATTCATCCTAATAATGATGTTAATCGTTCACAATCAACCAATGATGCTTATCCTACTGCTATTAAAATTACTCTTTATGAACTGATTTTTAAATTAAAAGATTCTTTACGTTATTTAGGAGAAAGTTTTGATAAAAAAGCAGAAGAATTTAAAGATGTTATCAAAATGGGACGAACCCAACTTCAAGATGCAGTTCCAATGACTTTGGGCCAAGAATTTAAAACCTATGCAATAATGATTGAAGAAGATGTTTTTAGATTAAGAGAAGCACAAGCTTTGTTAAAAGAAATAAATTTAGGAGCTACTGCTATTGGAACAGGTATTAATACTAAAAGTGAATACCGTCATGTTGTTATTAGACATTTAAAAGAAGTAACTGGCGTTGACTTTGATAATTCAGGTAATTTAATTGAAGCTACACAAGATACAGGTGTTTTTATTCATGTGTCTGGAATATTAAAACGAGTAGTTATTAAAATATCCAAAGTGTGTAATGATTTACGTCTTTTAAGTTCAGGTCCACGTGCTGGCTTTAATGAAATTAATTTACCAGCTATGCAACCAGGTAGCTCAATAATGCCAGGAAAAGTAAACCCCGTTATTCCAGAAGTTGTTAATCAAGTAGCTTATGAAGTAATAGGGGCTGATACTACTATTTCTATGGCTTGTGAAGGAGGTCAGTTACAATTAAATGTATTCGAACCTTTAATTGCCTATAAACTTTTTACTTCTATTAATATTATGAGACGCTCTTTTTATACACTTGCAGATAAGTGTGTGGATGGTATTACTGCTAATGCGGACGTATGTTTAGAAAATGTTTTAAACTCAGTTACAATTGTTACGTATTTAAATCCTATTTTAGGATATGAAAAGTGCTCTGCATTAGCTAAAGAAGCACTTAAAACAAAAAAAAGAGTTTATGATTTGGTGCTGGAGCAAGAACTGTTTACACAAGATGAATTAGATGAGTTATTATTACCAAAAAACATGTTGAAATAAGGAAAATAAGTGAAGATCACTATAATAAATACAGGTGGAACATTTAATAAAAAGTACAATTTAATAAAAGGGGCATTAGATGTTAGAGATGATGCTTTTTCTTTGGAAAAAATATTAAACTGGACGCACAATGTTGATTTTGAAGTAAAAAATATTTTAGCCTTAGATTCTTTAGAGATAAAAGATAAACACAGAGATATTATTATTAAAAATATCAAAGAATCTCAAAATGAAAATATAATCATTATTCATGGAACAGATACTATGAATGAAACGGCTTTATATTTAGATGAACGAATAAAAGATAAAAACATTGTAATTACTGGTGCTATGATACCTATGAGTATAGATACTACTGAGGCTGTTATGAATTTTGCTTCTGCTTATGGGTTTTTAAATGCAAGAGTAGATAAAGGAATTTATATAGCGTTACATGGAATAGTTTGTTCACATAAAAAAATATATAAAGATAAAAAAATGGGGAAGTTTTTAGTAAAATAGAAAAATCTACTCTTAGTGTGAGAGTAGAATTTCTTTGTCATCACTTCGAGTATTTTTAATAGCATCATTAGAAAGTGCTTTTACCGTATAAACAAAAGATATTTTGTTTTTCTTGCTCATGTTTTTAGAAGCATGATGCAGTGTTTTACAGTGAAACAATACAACATCCCCTTTATAAAGATTTTGATGTACACGTTTTTTAATAAGTTCTTTATTTTTTGCATGTTCATCTAAAAAATTTGAATTTTTATCGAACTGATCTTTTTCAAAATCCAGTTTATGAGAGCCTGGAATAAATTCTAATAAACCATTCTCTAAATACTCATCATCTAAACATAACCAAACAGATATTAAATCATCGTTTTTAAAATTCCAATATCTTCTGTCTTGATGCCAAAAAGTAACGGTTGAGATTTTGGCTTGTTTTGTCATAATTGAATTATGATGTGCAAGAGTTAATACCACTTTATCTTGAAGTAAATCTTCTAGAATAGGCAAAATTTCTTTATTTTCCATCCATGCTTTAAATAAATCGTTTCGTTGATATACTTGACGTAAACGTCTAAGAGTTACAGAACTCTCTACTTCATTGTAATATTCTTGTTCAGTTTCATAAGGTGCAATTTTTTCATCAAGTTCTTTTTGTGCTTGTTTTAAAATATCATCACAGATATTTTTTTGCGCAAAACGTTTAAGAACTAAAAATCCATTTTCATGAAATTCTTTTTTTTGATTGTGTGTTAAATTCATTTTTTTTCTTTGCTTCAAATTAAAAATTAATTATACTATATCTCTAATAAATAATAAATTTTTTATCACGCTAATTGAAACTTTTTTCTATTAATAAGTATTGACCTATATAAGAACTGTATTTTATTTCTTTGGGAGCGTGTGAATAGGGGTTTTTCCAGGTATTATTTACAATGCTTTTTTTGTGTAAAAATAGATTATTATCTAAAAATATATTTGTTTCATTGTTAAGTCTAATACATCCATGAGAATACGCTTTTCCTTTAGGGTAAGAGCTTTCATGTGCATGCATAGCTAATTGTAAAGTATCATTGATAATACTCCAATTATCTTCATTTATAATCTTTGTTTTATTTGCTCTAAATGTATTAAATCTTTTTGATTTTTGTTTACCAAAATAAAAAATATATCTTCCTTTTTTTCCATAACCCAATGATACTTTATCAGAACCTAAATCTCCCACAGAGCGCCAGCCTCTATGTGCTTTAAACAAACCACTTGGAGTATTAAAATAATGGTTTTCTCCAAAGATTATTTCTCTTTCCCTATACATATCACCTGTAGATACTAGGTCTGAGCCTATGTATTTAATTGAATCATTTTCATAAACAACTAAAATAAGAACTTGTTTTGATAAATCTACGATAGAAAGATATTGTTTGTTTCTAATTTTTTTATCTTTAAATATTTGAAGAACTTTGTTTTGTATTTTATTAAAATACTCAGCATTAATTTCTATATTTTTGAGTCTTCTTTTTAGTAGTTTTGTGAGTTTTTTATCTTTTGGTGTTGTGGACCAGCTTTTAATATTTAGTATTTTTTCTCTTAAACAAGAAGTATCTTTTTTGCAAAGTTTATTTAAATAAGCAGGAAAACGTTTTTTATAAACAGGTATTTCTATTACTTCTAATAAAAAATCTTTTCTCATTTCTAAATTTTGTGAGAATAAGGAAGAAAATAAGAGTGAAAAAATTAATAAGAATTTCATAAGAGAGTATAGCAAAAATGCATAAAAAAAGGCAGAGTTAGCTCTGCCTTTTCTAAAATTAATTTATATTATAATACGGGTGATTTTAATACCATTAATTTTTCTTTTGACATTTCAGTCATTGAGTGATGAATTCCACCCATTCCTAATCCGGAAGCTTTAGCTCCTCCAAAAGGCATCCAATCAACTCTAAATGCTGTATGATCATTAACCATAACTGCCGTTCCACTTAATCTTTTAACTGCTAATAAAGCAGTATCAATGTTTTTAGTAAAAATAGCAGCTTGGAAAGATACATCTAAAGAATTTGCTCTATCAAATGCTTCTTCTATATCATCATAAGTATATAAACAAACAACTGGTCCAAAGATTTCATTCTTAGAAATAATTGCATCATCACTTGTATTTAAAATAACAGTAGCTTCAAATAAAGAATCAGAAATTCTTTTTCCACCTGTTAAAATCTTACCACCATTAGATACTGCATCGTTAACCCATTCTTCAACTCTGTTTACTTCATTATGGTTAATTAATGGACCCACTTCAGTTTTTGGATCTAATTGATCTCCTACGATTAATTTAGATGCAGCTTCACTTAATTTACTTGCAACTTCATCTATAATATCTTTATGTACATATACTCGTTGAACAGATACACAAACTTGTCCAGCATGGTAAAAACCACCCTTAGCTAAAGCAGGAATTAATTCAGATATATCAGCATCTTTTTCAACAATTACAGGTGCAACTCCACCATGTTCTAATGCAACTCTCGTTCCATTAGCAACTTTAGAATTTAAGTACCAACCAACTTTACCAGAACCAATAAACGTTAAGAAATTAATCTTAGGTGAAGTAGCTAATAATTCTCCCCCAACTCTGTCACAAACAACTGCTTGCGCCCAACCTTTTGGTAATCCAGCCTCTGCTAATAATTCAATTAGTTTAAGAGCTGACATTGGCGTTTGAGTAGCAGGTTTAATAATAACTGAACATCCAACAGCAAGTGCAGGAATTACTTGATGAATTGCTAGGTTAAAGGGGTGATTAAAAGCAGATACAGCAGCAACAACACCAATAGGTTCTTTAAAGGTATAAGCCATTCTATTTGCACTTGATGCAGTATGACCCATAGCAACTTCAGTTCCTTCAAATGATGATAAACCTTCAATTGCAAGTTTAACTCCATTAATAGCTCTTTGGATTTCTACTTTAGAATCCATATAAGGTTTTCCACCCTCAGATGCACAAAGAATAGTTAAGTCTTCGATTTGTGAGCTCATAATTTCTACTAATTTTTCTAAAATCTCTACTCTTCTGTATTTAGGAAGGGCATTTTTGTGATCTTCAAATGTAGTATATGCTAAATCAATAGCACCTTGTACTTCTTCAACTGAAGAAAACTTTACTGTACCAACAACTCTACCATCAAATGGTGATGTAACTTCAATAGTGCTCATTTCTATCCTTTTTTAAAGCACAATTGCACAAATGAAAATCTAAAGATTTCATCCATGCAATTGTGAATTTTATATATGTAATATTGTACTTAGATTATAAAATACACTCTTTTTTCTCTAATAAATCAAATAAGATTGAATGATTTAATGAATAATCAACTGCTAAGTCAATTAAATGTAAACCATCAGAATTTACACAATCATTTAATGTTTTTTCAAATTCTTCACAAGAAGAAGGTCTGTATCCTTTTGCACCATATGCTTCTGCATATTTAACAAAATCAGGGTTTCCTAAATCTAATCCAAATGTTTCAAATCCCATTCCTGTTTGTTTCCATTTAATCATTCCGTATGCATTATCATTTAAAATAATAACAGTTAAGTTAAGTTTTAATCTGATTGCAGTTTCCATTTCTTGTGAGTTCATCATAAATCCACCATCACCACAAACAGCAACAACTTTTTTATCAGGATGAACCATTTTAGCTGCCATTGCAGAAGGAAGTCCAGCACCCATAGTTGCAAGTGCATTATCTAATAATAAAGTATTAGGTTTAGCACAATCATAGTTTCTTGCAAACCAGATTTTATATACTCCATTATCTAAAGTAAGAATATCATCATCTGCTAATTGTTTTCTAATAGTATTTACAGCTCTTTGAGGTAAGATTGGAAATCTTGTATCTTCAAAGTATTTAGAAGTATGTGTTCTTACTTCTTTAACTACTCTTTTAAAATAATCAAATTCCCAAGTGTTTTGGTTTGTAATTGCTTCAGTTAAAGAAGTAACATTTGAAGCAATATCTCCAATTACATCTAATTGTGGGAAGTAAGTATCATCAACTTCTGATGGAAAAAAGTTTAAGTGGATAACTTTAGTTGAATTTTCATCATTTTCCATGAAAAATGGTGGTTTTTCAATTACATCATGACCAACATTAATAATTAAATCAGCTCGATCAATTGCACAATGAATAAAATCATTTGCACTTAAAGCAGCCGTTCCTAAACATAATTCATGACCATCATCAATTACACCTTTACCCATTTGAGTAGAGAAAAAAGGAATTCCAGTAGAATTAACAAAGTTTTTTAAAGCATCACCAATTCGTGTTCTATTAGCTCCTGCTCCTACAAGCAATAAAGGCATTTTAGCATTTTCAATCATTTTAACAGCATCTTCGATTGATGTTTCATCTGCTTTTGGATATCGTACAGGATTAACAGCATAAATATTATCATCACACTCTTCAGCCGCAATATCTTCAGGTAATTCAATATGAACAGCTCCAGGTCTCTCAGCAGTAGCAATTTTAAAAGCTTCTCTTACCATAGATGGAATATTATTTCCATTTACAACTTGTTTAGCATATTTAGTAACAGGTTTCATTAAATTAACAATGTCAATAATTTGAAATCTACCTTGTTTAGATTTTTTAATAGGTTTTTGACCCGTAATCATTAGGATTGGCATACCACCTAATTGTGCATAAGCAGCAGATGTTATAAAGTTAGTAGCTCCAGGGCCAAGTGTTGCTAAACAAACACCGACTTTACCAGTAAGTCTACCGTAAGTTGCGGCCATAAAACCAGCACCTTGTTCATGTCTTGTTAATATTAGTTTAATATTTGAATCTTTCATAGAGTCAAGAAAATCAAGATTTTCTTCTCCAGGAATTCCAAATATATATTCTACACCTTCGTTTTCTAAAGCTTTTACAAATAGAGCTGATGCTTTCATGTTATCTCCGAGTTAATTTATTTAAATTCCCACATTTTCTCACAATTTGTGTTAAATCAATATAAAAATAAAATAATACTTCCTAAGTCTAATTAGAAGTAAATTTACTGTTTACTTTTTACACAGTTGTGTAAAAAAAATGTCCTTAAAAATCTTGTTTGTTAGTAGTATTTGTTTGAGAATGTTTAAGAGGGCGAAAAATGTAACAATTATTCCTTTATTGTTACATTTTGTTTGTTTATTTTTGTACTTCTAATAATGCCTGTCCTAGAGCTGTAATGGTTCGTACTGTTCTAACCCCTGCATTTTCTAGGGCTCTGTATTTATCTTCTGCACTTCCAGCACTTCCATCAATAATAGCACCTGCATGGCCCATTCTTTTTCCTCTAGGTGCTGTTACTCCTGCAATATAAGATACAACAGGTTTTGTAATATGAGACTTGATATATTCAGCAGCTGCTTCTTCTTTAGCTCCACCTATTTCACCAATTAAAATAATAGATTTGGTTTGTTCATCTTCTTCAAAAAGTTTTAAGATATCAATAAAATCACTGCCAGGAACAGAATCGCCCCCAATACCTACACAAGTAGATTGCCCCAGTCCAACTTTTGTTGATTGGTAAACTGCTTCATAAGTAAGTGTTCCTGAGCGTGAAATAATTCCAACGGAACCTTTTTGATGAATATTAGCAGGCATAATTCCCATTTTACATTCATCAGGGGTAATAATACCAGGACAATTTGGTCCAATTAAACGTGCTCCATTTAAATCAATGGCTGCTTTTATGTTTAACATATCAATAGTAGGAATTCCTTCTGTTATACATACTATTGTTTCAATTCCATTTTCAGCGGCTTCTATGATTGCATCTTTACAAAAAGGTGCGGGAACATATATAATTGAAGCATTTGCACCTGTAAGTCTTTTTGCACACTCAACGGTATTATAAATAGGTATACCTAAGTGTTTTTGACCACGCTTTCCTGGAACTACACCTGAAACAATATTTGTTCCATAATCAAGTGCGTTTTTTGAATGGAAACTTGCTTGTGCTCCTGTAAATCCTTGAACAATTACGCGTGTATTTTTATTAATTAAAATAGCCATTACTTTAATCCTTGTGTTAATTCAATGATTTTTTTACTGGCTTTATCTAAATCATTTTCTTCATAAATATTCAATTTTGAGGCTTTAATTAAATCTAAACCTTCTTTTGCATTGGTACCTTCTAATCTTACAACAATAGGAACAGATATATCCATAGCTTTTGTAGCTTCTATAATTCCAGAAGCAATAATATCACAACGTACAATTCCTCCAAAAATATTAATTAAAATACCATTGACTTTTTTATCACTTAAAATAATCTCAAAAGCTTCAATAACACGTTTTTCATTAACACTTCCACCTACATCTAAGAAGTTAGCAGGTTCTCCTCCATAAGTTTTAATTAAATCCATAGTGGCCATAGCTAATCCAGCACCATTTACCATACAAGCAATATTACCATCTAAAGATATATAATTTAAATCCAGTTTTGAAGCTTTTAATTCTCTTTCATCTTCTTGAGAGTCGTCTCTGCTTTCATTCATTTTTTCTTGTCTGTATAAAGCAGAATCATCTACTTGTATTTTTGCATCTAAACAAATTAAATACCCTTGTTTTGTAACAACAAGTGGATTTACTTCAACAAGTGAGAGGTCATTTTCTACAAACATTTTGTAGGTTTTTTGCATTAAATCTATCATTTGAGAAGAAAGTGTTTTATCCAAATTTAAATCTTCACAAATTTGTCTACATTGAGCAGGCATAATTCCTACTACTGGGTTGATAGTATTTTTTAGGATTTTTTCCGGAGTATTTTTAGCTACTTCTTCAATTTCAATTCCACCTTGCGAAGAAGTTATAATCATAATTCTTGAGCTTGTTCTATCAACTATAAAAGCCAAATAAATTTGTTGAAGTATTTCACATGGTTCTTCAATATAAATAGAATTAACACTCTGTCCTTCGCTTGATGTTTGATGCGTTACTAGTTTAGAACCAAGTAAACGTCTTACTTCTTTGTTCGCTTCTGCTTTTGAATCTACTATTACCACACCACCTGCTTTTCCTCTTCCTCCTGCATGAACTTGGGCTTTTATAACCCACTTGTCTTTTCCAATGGTATTTAAAATATTATCCAATTGGCTTGGATGAGTTAATAGTTTTCCTTTGGTTGTAGGAATGTCATATTTTCTATAAAGGTTTTTGGCTTGGTATTCATGTAAATTCATTTTGTCTCCTAAAATAATTTGTAGAATAACAAAATTATGATTAAGTGTGCGTAAATCTTTTAATGGGAATTTATTTTTTCTTTAAATAGATTTTTTTTAATTTCTCATATTGGGAGAAAAAATGATCAAGTTCTCTGAAATCGTCTTTTGATAAAGAAGGCAGTAATTGTACCGTTATTGAATCAGAAATTCTTGACTTATCTAAAATATTTGTAATATTTCTTGCTAATTGAAAAAGATTATTTTTTTCACTTTTTGTTAAGGATTTATGAGTAAATGCGATATATGTGCTAAAAATATTTTTTGATTTATGTAAAATCTTTATTTTTCTTTTTAATTGTGGATTGAGTTCTATTGCGCTTTCATATACTTCTTTTTTAAGAACAGCAAGATAGTTTTTATTAAAAAAAACCTTATTGCTTAGTTTATTAAATTTTGTAGTGTATATATATTCAAATTTTTTTTGTATTTTTTTTGTTTTAGAATATTTTAAATAATCAAACCATAAAAGTGAATTCATATAACCCGCATGACTAATTATTGAGTATGTTTCTTTACTATTAAATATATCACTTGTATTAGCCGTATTATTTGCAATTAAATAATATTGTTGGTATTTACTTTTTCCAAATTGTAAGTGCCATTTTGTATCAAAATCATCTAGGATTTTATTTTTATTTTTAAAATAAAAATAACTTCTAAGTAATATTACTTTTAATCTATTTTCTTTAAAATCTTTTAAAATTTTTTCAGGGGAATAATAGGATTTGATAGAAATATTAATCTTCTCATTATTTTTGTTAATAGACTTTTCGACAACACTGGTAATAAATTTAATATTTTTAATATTTACTTTTTCTTCTACATATAAGCCAACATTGATTTTGTCAATTGCGTATAAATGTATGGATAAGATAAAAAATAAAAAAATTAATTTCATAATTAGCCTAAATAACAAAAGTCACGATATATAATTATTATATGCAAGATAAGATTAAAATTAATACATTATTTAAGTGTTATTTTTTTTCTTAAGATAGTCATTAAATAAATACAATCTTAAGTCAAATTCTACTTGTGCGTAGTTATTTAACATATGATGGCATAATTTGTAAAAAGCCTTATTATGTTCTTTTTCTTTTAAATGGGCTAGTTCATGAACGACAATCATTTCAAGAAACTCTTTCGGAGCATCTTTAAAAATATGAGAAATACGAATTTCATTTTTTGCTTTTAATTTGTTGCCTTGAACGCGCGAAATAAAAGTATGTAAACCTAAGGCATTATTAATAACATTAATTTTTGAATCAAAAAGAACCTTATGTAAGTTATACTTTTTAAAATACATGCTTTTAAGTTTACTAACATAGGTATACAGTGCTTTATCTGAAGTGATTTGATGTTGTGCTTTATATTTATTTTTTAAATATTTATCCAATTGATTGTTTTTGATTAAGGTATTAACATCATCAATTATGTTTTGTGGGTAATGTTGTAGAAAGTTATTGATCTTTTTTCCCTTGTATCTTGTTGTACTTTTTATTAAAACCTTCCAATGTATTAAGAATAGAACATTTTTTAGTTTATACAATGTATATGCTACCTCAGAGGATATGTATTCCTAAGCAGTAATATACTTAAGTATACTATATTATTTGGAATACAAAGTTTAATATGAATCCTTGTAAACTAATTATTAAATTGAAATAAGGTATAAAATGACAATAGTGATTGCACCTGATTCTTATAAAGAAAGCTTAAGTTCTATAGAAGTAGCTAGAAGTATAAAAAAAGGTTTTTTAAGTATTTTTCCTGAAGCCACTTATGTATTAGCGCCTTTAGGGGATGGAGGTGAGGGTACTGTTTCTTCTATGGTATATTCAGAAAATGGCACTATAGTTAAAACAAGGGTGCAAAATGCCTTAGGAGAAAAAATTGACTCCTTTTATGGTTTAATCAATGATAAGAATACAGCTGTAATAGAAATGGCTGCAGCAAGTGGTTTAGAACAGATAAAAGAAGAAGACCGTGATATTATGAACAGTTCTACCTATGGTTTTGGAGAACTTATATTGCATGCAATACATAAGGGTGCAAAACATCTCATTTTGTGTTTAGGCGGATCTGCCACTAATGATGCAGGAATAGGAATGTTAAACGCTTTGGGTGTGAAATTTTATGATAAAAATAAGCTAGAAATAAGAAGTAATTCCAAAAATGTATCTAAAATCATTGCGTTTGATGCAAGTGCTTTAATTAAAACGTTTAAAAATATTACTATAGAAGTGGCTTGTGATGTTCAAAATCCTTTATATGGAGAACATGGTGCTTCTTATATATTTGCAAAACAAAAAGGTGCAAGTGAAGAAGACATTAAAATACTAGATTCTGGTTTAGAATCTTTTGCAGTACTGTGTGCAAGAATATTTAAAAAAGACTATTCAAAATGTGAAGGAGCAGGGGCTGCTGGAGGTTTAGGTTTTGCACTTCTTGCTTTTTTAGAAGCACCTTTAGTCTCTGGTATTGATTTGGTTCTTGAACATTTAAGCCTTGAAGATAAAATTAAAAATGCCACCTTATTAATTACAGGAGAAGGCAAAATTGATAAACAAACCTTAGATGGGAAAACAATTATGGGTCTTGCTAAACTAAGTTCTAAACACAAGATTAAAACAATAGTAATTGCAGGCTGTTTAGGTGAAGGTTATGAACTAATACTTAAAAAAGGCGTAGATATTGTATTTGATTGTACCCCCATTAATTCAAGTTTTTCTCTTTTAAAACAAAATGCAAAATACAATTTAGAGCAGACATCTAATAGTATTGCTAAGTGTTTAAAAATGAACTTAGGTTAATCTTGACTAAATTACGTGTAGCTAATGTCTACACTTAGGAAATTAAATCTCCTAAAATTCTACATTTAAAGCATTTGAATAATATAATTCCTAATAAATATATATAAAATAAGACACTTTTTTTTAAATGCACTATAGTAAATATAAATGTTTTTAAAAGGAAGTTAATAGTGGAGCAAAAATGAGCAAAGAATTATCAAAACTAGAAATACTAAAAGCTTCTAGAAACCCTTTACATGTAGTACAAGATATGTTTGAAGAAGCCAAAGGTGGAACGCCTTTAAGTGAGGAGCATATTGGATTATTAAAGTGGTATGGAATGTATCCACACATTAATAATGATGAAACAGAAGATAAAAAATATTTCATGAAACGTGTTAAATTAGTTGATACTACTATGAATTTAGAACAATTAGGCGTTATGGCAAAAATAGGTCAAGAATATGCACAAGGTTTGGTTGATTTTACAACAAGACAAAATATTCAGTTTCATTTTATTCAAATCAAAGATATTCCTAAAATTTTCGAACTCTTAGACAGTGTTAATTTAACCTCAAGAATGGCATCAGGTGATGGTCCCAGACCAATTATGTCCTGTCCCGTAGCAGGAATTGATAAAAAGGAAATTTTTGATGCCAGCCCCTTGGTTCGTTCAATTGATACGTACTTTGATAAAAATGATGATCAATTTTGCAATTTTCCAAGAAAATATAAAATAGGGGTATCTGGTTGCGCCTGTCACTGTCCAACACACGAAGTACAAGATATATCCTTTACAGCATTTAAAGATGAAAATGATGAGGTATTGTTTGATTTATGTGTAGGTGGAGGTTTATCCAAATCTAAGCAAATTGCATTTAGAGCCAATCGTTATGTAAAAGAATCACAAGTTCAAGAAATAGCAATTGTTTGTGCTGAAATTTTTAGAGAACATGGAAACAGAGCAAATCGTGGAAAAGCAAGAGTAAGACATCTTGTAAATGAATGGGGACTGGAAAAATTTGTAGCCAAAATTGAAGAAAAATTGGGTTATGCATTACAAGTTGGTGAAAAAGAACCTATAATTACTTCTTTTGAACACAGAAATCATTTTGGAATTAATAAAGCAAAACAAGAAGGTGAATCGTATATAGGTTTCGCTACAAATTCAGGTCGTGTTGCAGGGGAAGATTTTAAAGCCATGCATGAAATCTTAAGTAAATACAATGCAAAAGGTTTGGCGCTTACATCTACTCAGAACTTTGTTGTTTATGGTGTAAAAGATGAAGATGCTCAAGCCTTAGCAGATGAATTTGATGCTTTGGGTTATCCTTATAAACCAAGTCCTTTTAGAGCAAGATTAAATTCATGTACAGGAAACGAGTTTTGTAAATTTGGAATTACTGAAACAAAAGAGTTTTCAAAAAAGATATTAGTTGAACTTGAGAACAGATTCCCTAATTTTGATGAGAATATTACTATTGCAATTTCTGGTTGTGGAAATGCCTGTTCACACCCTCAAATTTCTGATATAGGTTTTACTGGCCTTAAGGTTAGAAATGATGAGGGTAAGAGAGTTGAAGGTTATGAAGTAATATTAGGTGGAAATTTAGAAGGTGAAAAACTCAGTCGTTTTGCACAAAAAATAGGGAAAAAAGTTGAAGCTTCAAAATTATTAGATTATATTAGTGATTTAATAAATGCCTACAAAGAAGATCCAAAAGAAAGTACATCCTTTAAAGATTATTTACATAAAGTATCTTTAGAAGCTTAGTTTAATTAAATTTTATTAAAGTGAGCGTCTTTTATGTGTGAGATACTCACTTTTTTAGAATATAAATACCTACTAGTACTACTGTAATTGATAGTGGAATAAAGATATTAAGTGATGATAAAAATACATTATATGTATTTACATCTTCAAAATAAAATAATGCATTGATTTTTGTATAAAGATAATTGCATAAAATAAAAACAAAGATTGATATAAGAACCAAGATTGTATTCTCTTTAAGCCTTGAAATATCTTTTATTTTAGAATTATTTTTTTCTTTTTCTATTAACATTAGATTTTTAATATAAAGAATATCTTGGTCAGAGAAATTTTTAATTTTTTGCACTGTTTTCCTTTAATAATATAGTTTATTATTAAAGCATTAAATAACTTTATAAATGATTAAAGTCTAGACAAAAAAGTGTTTTTTATGTAAAGTTTTTATATAATTAAATTATAAAAAGGACTAAAATGCCAGATGACGCGTATATTTATCTTAGTATTATGCTAATAATTAGCGTATTTTTCGCTTTTAAATTAAATAAAGACTAGGATTTTATTATAAAAGAAATAAGATACATACTATGCTAGATATTTCTAAAATTCAAGAGTTAGATTTTTTTAAAGACTTAAAACTTCTAGAATTAAAACTATTGAATAATCAAGGCTTATGCAATACAAATTATTTGTTATATAGTAAAAAAAAGACTTATCTTCTTAGAGAATTAAATACAAAAATTTCTATCAATAGAAAAAATGAATTTTTCCATCAAAATCTTGCCTATGAGAACAACCTTGCAGCAAAAGCATATTTCCTAAGTTCTAATGCTGATTTAATGCTCTGTGATTACATAGAAGGTGTGCATAAAGAGACCTTATCTAAAAAAGGCATGTCTTCATTGGTTCTGTGTTTAAGTACGCTTCACAGTATTAACTTAAGGTCCCAGCCAGTTGATTTACAAAATGAATATAAAAACTATAATAAAGAGTGTTTAAATAAAGAAACAATTAGTAAACTAGATTTTTATTTCTCTGCTATTAAGGATTATAGCAGTGAGTTGGTTTTTTGTCACAATGATTTAAACCAAGGCAATATATTATTTAATAAAGAGGTAAAACTAATTGATTGGGAATATTCTTGCCTGAACGATAAGTACTTTGATTTAGCGAATGTAATTATTGAATATGATTTTAATAAAAAAGAGGAAGAATCATTTTTAAAGCAGTATTTTAAAAATAAACAAAGCTGCAATAAAAATAAACTATATTTGTTTAAAATTCTATATTTAGCTTTGTCTCTTTTATGGTTTAATGCCTACAATCAAAAAAGTAAAAGAGATATATTTATAAAAAAAATATTATCTCTATTAAAGAATGAGTTTTAAGACTTTTTAAATGTCATCTCTTATTTTTTCCAAAGCACTTATTTTTTCTATATAGTTTTCTTTTTTATTTTTTACAAAAAGAATACTTTTTTCATTGATTTCTAAATATTGTTCTTTTGAATACTTAATTATTTTATAAAGATAGTTACGTTTTGATGTTAGAAAATCTTCGATTTTTTCAAATGCAAAATTGGCTTTTAGTTTGGTTAATATTTCATCTTCTCTTGGATGTGCTACGGTAAATTTTGTGGGTTCTTTTTCATATAAAATGACAGATTCTGCAATTTGCTGTTCAAAATGAGCAATAGTTGCCTGCGTTGTTTGTATATAAGAATACGATAAAGCTCCATTAAAGTATGCAAACTTTTTTCTTAAAGCAGAAATATTCTCTAAAATAGCTCGATGATAATTAACCAGAACATTTTCATATACTTTTGCAGCAAAATGTCTTGTCATAGAAAACTCTAAATCAGAAGCTATTTCTCTTTGTTTTCGTATTAACTCATAAGGTTCTTGCCATCTAGCCACATTGTGTTTTAAAATTCTGTAAACATTTCTATAGGCTTCGTCTGTATTAATCTCAATCTTTTTTAATTCTTTAATCGTTTTTTTAAACATTTTATCAATGGTTTGGTCATCATAAAATAAGTTTTTGTATACATTATTTGAATCAATATAGTAAGTATCATACTCAATTTTAAGAAAATTGTCTTTTGATAAAAAAGAAGTTTTTTCTTCATATCTGTGCGCTTTTACTGTTTTTATATTTTTGAATGTTTCATGAGATATTTTTTCCATAATTGTTTCTAAGGAGTTATAAATCCCAAAAAGTTCTTTAGAATACACCTTATAAATATTATCAAAAGCCACTAATATTTCATCAGAATCCTCTAAAATAGTAATAAGACTATCATATACACCAATAATAGTAGAGTATTCTTTAATTAAAATATCACAAATACCTTTTAAATCTTTTTTGATAGCAAATTCTTTATCTTCTTGCGCTTGTGGACGTATCGTATTTTCTATGAAATCCAATACTTCTTGAATATTAGAGTCTAATAGTTGTTGATTGTTAGTAGAAGCATCTGTATTTTCTATCTTAGCTACTGTTTCATGGTATTTTGAGAAAGATTCTTCAAAAAAATCTAAATCTTGTGTTTCATGATTTTTCAACTCGTCTTTAAAACTCTTAACAATTTTTTCATATTCATCTTGAATAAGAATTTCTTTTTGTGAAGCTCTTGATTCAAGTGCCATTTTCGCCGATATTGGTGTGACTTGTGCAAAATACTTAGAAAACTTTTTTTCTACATAAGCAGTAGTTGTTTCAATTTGTTCTTGGGTGAATTTGTCTTTTTGATTTAAGACACATAAAGATTTATTTTTAAAATTTTCCATGTATTCTTCAAGTACTTGGGACTCAGACATTTTTCCTGCATTATCTATTAGGGTTAACCAAATAATACCTCCCACATCTCTTAATACTTTCCTGGTTGTATCTGTATCACTTTGTGACTGTGAATTAAGTCCAGGAGTATCTACGAATGAGATTTCTTTTAAAATATCCATAGGTGCATAAAGAGTTAGATATTTGATGTTTTTCATTTCATCTTCTCTTTGATCGGTAAATTCAGCAATTTTATCAATACTTGCATATTCTTGTGCACCTGAATAATAGGTTATTTTTAGTTTGTATTCTTCTCCATAATTAATAAAATTCACTTTTGATGTTACAGGTGTGATTCCCGTTGGTAATATATTTCTTGATAATAACGCATTTAAAAAAGTTGATTTACCAGAAGAAAATTGCCCAGTAATAGCGACTTCCATGGGATATCTTGCCCGTCTTAATTGTTTATCTAAAATAGATTTTAATTGAACGGATGGTAAAAAAGTATCGTTTAATAAAGCAGCAGAGATTTTATTTATATCTCCTAATAGCCCCTCTTCATATACAATTTCTTTTTGGATATATTTGTCATTGTATTCAAGCACAAAAGAATTTAAGATACTCATATTTTTATTCCTTTAGAGATTGTTTCAAGTTTTTTTATTCTTTTATGAATATGTATTGTTTCTTCATCTTTATTTATTTCATTATTCTCAAAGGTTTTTAAAGATTTTTCTAAGGCTTGAACATCTTTATTTAAGCGTTCTTCAAATGTTTTAAGAGGTTCTACTAAAGCAGTAAAAAAATTCTCCATTAAAATAAGGGAAATTTCTTTCGCTTTATTTTTTATATTTTCTTCAATACTGCCAAATTCTTCTTTAATATAGGCTTCAATATTTCTGTCAAATTCATTGAGTTTACTTGCTTTTGTTTTTAACACTTCTTTTAAAATTTTTGTAATTAAGACTTCATTTGAAGCGGTTAAAAAACCACTTTTAAAATCATCCTGAAAAAAACCCATTGCATTAAAATTGTCATTTTTATGCCCCATTGAAAAACCATAATCTTGATATTTCTGTTCACAAACTTCGCCTATACTTTCTGATTTTTTGATAAACTTATATCTATAATCTCTAATAATATCTATGATTCCATCTTTGATTGCTGTTTGTATAATTACTTTTATTCGCTCTCCCAAAGGACGTTTTTTTGTTTTCTCAAAAGAATATTTTACATCAGAGAATACACGTTGTTTTATTATTTTTTGCAGATCCAAAAGTTCATTACTTAAAAAAGTTTCTAAAGTTTGAATATATGTTTTTGCATCATTTTTATATCCAAGAATATCAGAATTCATATTTTTAAATACAAGTTCATTTTTTAGTTTCGTTTTATTAAAATCATGTAAATCATTCTGTAATTCTTCTTTTGATTTTCCAAGTAAGATAAGTTCGTAATTAAAAGATTTGATTTCTTTATCAATTGTTTTTAAGAGTTTATTTTTAACACTTCTTATTATTAGTTCAGATTTTGATGAACCTGTTCCAAATAAGGTTTCATGCAAGTATTCTTCAATTTCTAAAATACCTGTTTGTTCTAATTCATAACCTGCATCTCTAGCTTCTTGTGCTCTTCCTGTTCTGTGTAAAAGTGCCATTTTCCCAGAAATAGGAATAAACTGTATGCTTTTTAAAATATAATCTAAAGATGAATCTTTATTTTGTTTGCTAAGTTGTGCTTTAATGGATTTTTTTGTATAAGATATTACTTCATCCAACTCTTTTTTAGAAACGGTATCTGCTCTTGTAATTACAATTAATAGTTTACTAACGTTTTGGTATAACAAAGCATCAATTATAAATTCAACATCTTTTAGCGTTGCACTTTGGCTTACATTCATTAAATGAAGCATTAAATCACAAGTACTTAAATATTCTTTTGTTATTTCTTCTCGCTGTATTACTGGATCATCAAGTCCTGGGGTATCAACTATTTCAATACCATCTTTTAAAAAATTTAAATCTGATTTTAATTCTACATATTTTACCAAATTACATTTTTTACCTGATGCTTCTGCTGACGTATAAGCAGCCAGATTATGGATGTCTACATTTTCACAAAAAGATTCTTCTTTAATAATATTATGAAGTTTATCTCCAAATATTTTATGTGTTTCATTTATAAAATCTTTGATTGAGGCAATTTCTTGTGCACTTTTTTCAATTTTTGCCCATTCTTTTTTATTCCAATAAAAAACTTTTGCGCTGGGTTTACCATATTTTACAATAGTTAAGTTTGCAGTTTCAGGAACTACGGCTGAACCTAGAATTTCTTGTCCCATTAATGCATTTAACATAGTCGATTTTCCAGCATTCATAACACCAGTAATTCCAATTGAAAATTTTTGATTGTTTAAATATGTGAATGAATCTGTAAGTTCATTTTTTAAGTCTTTTGAAGAAAATACATCATTTAGTTCTGTAATTAAATCTTCTATAAGTATTTTATTATCTTGGAAAGAGAGATTTTCTTCAATAATAATATCATCACTTACATCTATTTCATCACAAACACCCAATTCTTCTGGGTCAAATAAAGAGATAAGTTTATTATAATTGGCTTCATTAATGATTTTTTCATTTTTTAAATATTCAAAAGCAGAATGCAGTTTATCAATATGCTCCTTTTGTGTATCATTTTGTATGCTTTGTAATAAACAATACTGGCACTGGTGTAAATCATCTAAAGATTTTATTTCACGTCTTGTAATTAAGGAAAGAAGTGTTTTAAAACTATCCAATTGTATGAATTTTTCATAGTCTTTTCTATTGGCGCTTAAAATAAGTGCAGAAATATCAAAAAAATCTTCTGTATTTTTATAATCAGCAGTTTCGTAGGTACTTGTTTGTTCTATGTTTTTCCCATGGTATAATAAAAAGTAGTCATTACTTAAGCCCATTTGTTCTCCATAATCTTTTGATTTTATTATTGTATCTTATATCTTATATCTTATATCTTTAATATATAAATAAAAAAAGTTAATTACCTTAAAGATAATTAACTTTTTTTATTTTTGGCTAATGGTAGGTTTCCCTACCACTTTTATCTTAGTGCTACTAATCTTCTTCGTAAATAAGCAATTTTACTTTGTAATGGTAAATGTTTTGGACAGTGATCTTCACATGCCATTAAAGACATACAACCAAAGATTCCATCATCATCACCAATTAATTCGTAAAAATCTTCTGCTGTTCTATTATCATGAGGATCAACTTCAAAACGTGCTACTCTATTAAGCCCAACCGCCCCAATAAAATCAGGTCTCATTAGTTTTGTACCACAAGATGCAACACAAATTCCACACTCAATACATCTATCAAGTTCAAATACTTCATCTGCAACTTCAGGTTCAATGCGCTCTTCAATTTTTGAAATATCAGTTTCTTTGTTGGTTACTATCCATGATTGTACTTTAACACTCATAGCATCCATCCATTTTCCAGTATTAACAGATAAATCTTTGATCAATTCAAAAGCAGGCATAGGCATTACTTGTAATTTTCCTGTAGGGTAATTAGCAATTAATGTTCTACAACCAAGTACAGGTTTTCCATTTACAATCATTCCACAAGAACCACAAATTCCTGCACGACATACAAAGTCAAATGATAAATCAGGATCATACTCTTCTCTTATTTTCATCAAAGCAATAAAAAGTGTCATTCCTGGTGTTTCTTCTAAAACATAATCCACAAAGCCTGGTTTAGAACTTTTTGCTCGGGGATTAAACTTTAGTACGGAAATAGTTATTTCTCTACCTTTTGCAATACTCATTATAAATCTCCTACTCTTTCATTTAACAGTCTATAGTTCATCGGTAAATCAAATGGCATCAAAGCATCTTGTATTTCGTGCCTGTCTTTACCTTCTGCTTCAAGTTTTTCAACAATTTCATCTACTTCTTCTTGTCTGACTGCTGATAATTCATTTTCAATAATCATACCCTTAGCTCCATATCCTCTAAAACCTGGAGGTAATTCCATACTCATAATATCAATTTTTTCATAAGTAAGAGTGGGTTTAGTATCATTTTTATTTGGCCATGTGGTAATAGATCTGTTTAACCACTTTTCATCATCTCTTTTTAAGAAATCTTCTCTGTAATGTGCACCTCTTGACTCTGTTCGTGCCAGTGCTCCATGAGCTGCACAAAGAGCAAGTTTTAACATTCTAGGAACTCTATAAGCTTCTTCAAGCTCTGGGTTTCCTATTCTTTCTTTAGAAGTAATATTAATGTGTTTTGTTTTAACTAATAATTCTTCTAATTCTGTTACTGCTTCTTGTAACCTTACACCATCTCTAAAAATTCCTACTTTATTATCCATAAGATTTTGCATAGTATTTTTTATTTTAAAAATATTTTCAGGCCCATCGTAAGCTATAATCTCATTTAAATACTCATCTTGTTCGTCAAGAAATTTTTGTACAGTTGCTGTTTTAATTTCAATATCATTGTTTATACAATAATCCGCAAAATAATTTCCAACAATCATTCCAGCAACAACTGTTTCAGATACTGAATTTCCTCCAAGACGGTTAAATCCATGCATATCCCAACAAGCAGCTTCTCCACAAGAAAATAAACCGTTTAGCGTTTGAGATTCTCCTGTTTTTTTAGTACGAATTCCACCCATAGAATAATGTTGCATAGGAAGTACCGGTGCCCATCCTTTTTTACCTTCATCTGCTGGATCAATACCATTAAATATTTGACAGATTTCTTGTACATCTCTTAAGTTTTTTTCAATATGTGCTCGGCCCAATATAGAAATATCTAACCAAAGATGATCTCCATATGGTGAAGGTGCACCTTTCCCATTTCTAATGTGTTCAATCATTCTTCTTGATACAACATCTCTTGAAGCAAGCTCTTTTTTCTCAGGCTCATAATCTGGCATAAATCTGTGACCATCTACATCTCTTAAGATTCCACCATCTCCTCTACACCCTTCTGTTAATAAAATACCTGAAGGAACAATAGGTGTTGGGTGAAATTGAATAGCTTCCATATTTCCTAATGTTGCTATTCCCGTTTCTAAAGCAATGGCTTGCCCAGTACCTTCACAAATTACTGCATTAGTTGTTTGTTTAAAGATTCTTCCATATCCACCAGTAGAAATACATGTTGCTTTTGAAACATAAGCTTCTAATTCACCCGTTATTAAATCTCGTACAATCGCTCCATAACATCTTCCATTATCATGAATTAATGAAATAGTTTCTTTTCTGTCTCTGATATCTACATCTGCTTTTAAGGCTTCATTAGCAACAGAAAATAACATAGTATGCCCTGTAGCATCAGCTGTATAACATGTTCTCCATTTTTTAGTTCCACCAAAATCTCTTGATGTAATAAGTCCATGTCTGTCTGCATTTTCTGTAATAGTCGTTTTTTTAGCATTAATTACTGCTTCTCGATCGCCTTCTTTAACTCTAGACCATGGAACTCCCCAAGCTGCAAGTTCTCTAATAGCTTTTGGTGCAGTATGTACAAACATTCTTGCTACTTCTTGATCACATCCCCAATCTGAACCTTTTACAGTATCAGAGAAGTGTAAGTCTTCATTATCCCCATCTGCCATTTTAGAGTTACCTAAAGAAGCTTGCATACCACCTTGAGCAGCAGCACTGTGTGATCGTTTAACAGGTACTAATGATAAAACAATTGCATTTAGCCCTTTTTTCTGTGCAGCAACACTGACTCTTAAACCAGCAAGTCCTCCACCAATGATGAGCGCATCACAGTAAATTATTTTCATTATGCAAGCCTTTTATTTGTAGTTGTATATTCTATTATTTGTGCACTAGGTACATATCTTTCACCTTTATTAGGTGCATGATCATAACCAATTTTCATATAAGCAGCTAGGGTTATAAAACCTAATACTAAGAAGAATACAGTCAATATTTTTTTAATCTTTTTAAGTTTAATTCTTGTTGCACGTGGGTCAGTTCCATCAAACCATCCCCACTTGATACAGAGTCTGTATAAACCAATTGTTCCATGGAATTCAACAGCTAATAATAAAAGAATATATAAAGGCCACATCCATTCAGACCAAATTCTATCAGCAGATGCATAAGGTCCAATTTTGTCGGAGTTAGTCATTATAATAAATAAATGAATAGAACCTAAGAAGAACATAGAAAAACCAGTAAAGGCTTGTGTAAACCATAATTTTGTATCTTCATGATCCATGTGATTAGCATGTGCTTTCATCACTTGGTATTGTTTAAAGTTAGCTGGAAGTTTTCTCATTCCTAAAGCTGCATGGGTAATAAATATTGCAAATATTACAATAGCAGTTGCCGAAACCAATAAAGGACTTCCGCCATCAATTATAAAACTGGCTTCCAATAACTTTGTTATTTGATACATAAAATCTTTTGAAATTAAAATTGAAGAGACAAGTAACATGTGTCCCCACATAAATAAACCAAGAATTAGTCCTGTAGCACTTTGTAGATAATCAAGTTTAGCAGGGGTTCTACTCTTTTTTCTTTCAACGGTTACACCTATATAGCCTTCTATTAGGTCACTCATTTGACATCCTTTCTTTTATATGAAAATTGTTTGCAAGCAACATTATATCTCAAAAGTGCTTTTATAACAGCATTGTTAGATGTACAATATTTTTACAGTTCATGTACAGTTCTTGTACGGTATTAGATTTAAAACCCAAATTAATGGGCTTTAAAATGAGAGTAAAAGTCACTATTATGTAAATTGTTATGCAAGGACTGTTACCTTACAACACAGTATTACTTTAAGAATAATGACTCAACTGCAATTTTTGAAATATCTATAATTGCATCAATATTTGGTACGGGAATAAAAAATACAATAGCAGAACCAATTCCACCCCAAACAACTAAAGCAGCAATAAAAGCTACTGCATAAGTGGAAACTCTTTTATCATTAAAACCTTCTATTTCACAGGTTAATGCTGCTGGGTAAAAGTACATCATAGCTATTAATCTAAAGTAATAATATATTGAAACAATGGTTGCAACAATAGCCAGGACTGTAAGTGCTGTGTATCCTGCGTTTATAGTTTCCGTAAAAACGTAAAACTTACCAATAAATCCAATAGTTGAAGGAATTCCTGCAAGTGAGAATAAGAAAATAGTCATCATTGCTGCTAAAAATGGACGCTCGTGAGCAAGACCTTTAAAATCAGCAAAAGTAACTCTTACTTTTGTTTCTGAAATAATATGAGAAATTAAACCAAAAGCACCTACTGCTGAGAGTAAATAAGCAATTAAATAAAACATAGTTGCATATGCAGAAGCAATATTTTGTCCCAATGATAAAAAGGCCATTAACATATACCCTGTATGTACAATAGAAGAAGCTGCAAGCATTCTTTTAATAATAGTTTGAGTAACTGCTAACCAGGTACCAAAGATTAAAGTAACTACAGCTAGTACATAAATGATATTGTCCCAATAATCTTGAAGAGGTGCAAAATCACTGATGAAAACTCTCATAAATAAAGAGAATATGGCAATTTTAAATACGGATGCCATATACGCAGTAATAAGCATAGGTGCACCTCTGTATACATCAAGAACCCAAGATTGGAAAGGAAAAGAAGCAATTTTGAAGAGAAAAGTAAATAATAATAAAGTGATACCAATATATACAAGGTCTAAATTATTCCCTTCTGTTGCAATAAATTCACCAATTTGAGTAAAGTTAGTAGTTCCTGTTGCTCCATAAATTAATACTGTACCTAATAGATAAAAAGCACCAATAAAAGAACCTAGTACTAAGTATTTAAATATCGCTTCAACTCTTTTTGAGTCTTCTGTATTAAATCCAACCATAATATAAACAGAAAAAGATGCAATTTCTAAAGCAATATACGCAGTAATTAATTCATTTGCATTTGCTAATATCATCATTCCAAATAATGCAAATAATAAAATAGCGAAAAACTCACCCTTAAAATAAGTCTTAGCTTGGAAATAATGCTCGCCAATTAAAATAGTGAATAAGGTTCCCCCAATTAATAATACGTGGAAAAAATCTGAAAAACTATCAAAAATCAAAACATCATTAAAGATGTGATTAAAAGGTCTTGATGTATATAAGTTTCCAAAAGGAACAAAAGAATTTCCTAGAGCAACTATTAAAAACAAACTTGAAACAATTAAAAAATGTTTCGTTTTTAGTGTTTCGTTCAAAGACATAAACATCAAAGTAAGGGCACCAACTAAGATAGTAATTGCTGGTATAAATGGTATTAAATCTTCCATTATTTCACTTCTCCTATTTTTAATATATCATCTAAAAAGTATGTTACTGTTGGTTCAAACTTATCAATAAATAAATCTGGTGCAATTCCCATTAAAAATACAAGTACAATCCATGGTGCAAAACCAATAATTTCTTTCATTTTTAAATCACTCATTTTTAAGGGCTCACCCACTCTGTCTTGTAATATTGCTCGCTGAAACATCCATAACATATAAGAAGCCCCAATAACAACAGTAAAACCTGCTATATAACCTAAGGTATGATTAAATTCATAAATTCCAAAGATAATTAATAACTCAGCAACAAAACCATTTGTTCCTGGTAATCCAACATTTGCAAATAACATAATGGCAAATACAAAGGTTAAAATAGGGGCTTGTTTTGCAAGTCCTCCTAAATCTGATATTGTTTTATATCCTGTTTTATAGTGAATTAATCCTACTAATAAAAACAAGGCTCCTGTTGCCATTGCATGTGCAATCATTAAGTATAAAGCTCCATTAATCCCGTAAGAATTTAATGAAAATATTCCTGCTGCAATAAAAGAAAGGTGAGATGCAGATGAATACGCAAACATTCTTTTCATATCATCTTGTTTTAATGCTGCGATTCCAAAATAAACGAGACCAAAAAGACCTAAACATACAAAATAGGTTGAGAACTCAACATAAATATCTGGAAATAATGGAATCATAAATCGTACAATTGCATACACTCCTAGTTTTGCCATAATGGAAGATAATAAAAATACAGCTCCAGTAGGAGCATTTTTATACGTATCCATAATCCAAGTATGTAAAGGAAATAAAGGAATCTTTATTCCAAATGCAATAACAAATGCAAAAAAACAATAAAGTCTTTCAGTATGACTTAGTGTTGTAATTTCTGTTAATTTATCGTATTGAAAAGACCATTCTCCAAACTCATTAAAATAAGCAACACCTAGGTACATAATGGCTAAAAACATTAATAAAGAACCACCCATAGTATAAACAGTAACTTTAATCGTTGTAAATACTTTATTTCCTGTTCCCATAATACCAATCATTAAAAAGACTGGTAATAACATAACTTCCCAGAAAAAATAAAACAATACAATATCTAAAGAAAGTAGGGTTCCTGTAACACCTGTTTGAACCAATAACATATTGATCCAGTATCCTTTTGTTCGTCCATCCCACAATAATAAATATGCAGTTGGAATTAAAATAGCAATCATCATTAAAATAGTTAATGAAAATCCATCTACTCCAATATAGTATCTAATACCATACTCTACAATCCAAGGGACATTGGTTACAAATTGCATTTGTGCTTGGGGCTCAAAACTAATGTATAGTTTTAAAACAAGCACTAAAATTGCTAAAGTAGATAAAAAAGCAATATTTCTTACTGCTTGTACGTTTTTTGTTGTTACCATTAAAGCAAATGCGGTAACAGCGGGAAGAAATATTATAAAAGTTAAAATATCAGCACTCATTTTTACAATCCTAAAGAAATATATAAGTAAATAAAGATGCTACTCATACCAACAAGCATGAAAGCAGCATAAAATCTAACATTAGCAGTTTGTAAGGTACCAACTATTTTACCAAACTCAACAAATTTATTACAAGTACCCATAATAAAACCATCAATGATCTTGGTATCAACCACTTTGTCAATAAAAACAGAAAGTTTTTGTATTGGTTTTACCAATGTTTTATCATAAAACTCATCTACATAAAACTTATTAGCAATAAGCCCTTCTTCACTTTCTGGTTTAAATACATCAAAGTTAGCATATTTTTTATATGAAACATAAATACCAGCACTGGCAACTCCTACAGATAAAATCATTAATATCCACTCAGTTAGATGGGACATGTGTAATACTTTTGAGTTAAGTTGAAGTAACCATGTATCAACTAAATGCTCACCCCATAAAACAGAAGGAAGGTTTAAAAACCCTGCACCAATTGCACCAAGGGCTAAAATAGCTAAAGGAATAGTTATTGTTTTAGAGGTATAAACATAAGGGTTTCCTACTTTTTTATTAGGAGCTACAAAAAGTATAAAATACAATCTAAACATATAAAAAGCAGTTAAAAAAGCAGTAAACATTCCTACTGCCCAAATTAAATATTCGCCTTCTGCAAAAGCGGCCGCTAAAATAGCATCTTTGGAGAAAAATCCTGAAAAAGGAGGAATACCTGAAATAGCTATAACTCCCACCAAAAAAGTAGCAGAAATTATAGGAAGATTAACTCTTTCTTGTGCAATTTTAAAAATATTTTGATGATGATGAACGGCAATAATAATACCACCCGCACCCATAAATAACATAGCTTTAAAAAATGCATGGGTGAAAACATGAAATAATCCAGAAGAATAATATCCAAGACCCACACCAATAAACATATAACCTAATTGACTCATAGTAGAATAAGCAAGTATTTTTTTAATATCTTGTTGTTTGCATGCAATAACCGCTGCAAAAAGTGCTGAAGCAGCTCCCACATAAGCAATATAAATTCCAACACCTTCAACACCTTCGTATAAAAAGTGAAATCTTGCAACCATATAAATACCAGCAGTTACCATAGTAGCTGCATGTATTAAAGCAGATATAGGAGTAGGTCCTGCCATTGCATCTGGAAGCCAGGTAAATAAAGGAATTTGTGCTGATTTCCCCATAGCTCCTACAAAAAGAAGTACGCCTGAAAGTACTAACAACTCAGAACTTGCATTTCCAATATTTGCTTCTAATGAAGAAAAAGACATATCTCCTTCTCCCACTGCAAAAAATAAAGTAACAACTCCTAATAAAAATCCTAAATCTCCAACTCTGTTTACAATAAAAGCTTTATTAGCAGCTTTAACATTTTCTGCTTTTCCATAATAAAATTTAATAAGTAAATAAGAACAAACTCCTACGCCTTCCCATCCTATAAATAATACAATAGGGTTATCAGCTAATACTAAAATTAACATAGATGCTAAGAAAAGGTTGAAATACGCAAAAAACTTTCCAAATCCAGGATCTTTATGCATATAACCAATGGCATAAATATGAATTAAAGAACCAACAAAAGTAACAAACATTGCCATAAAAATAGACAAATTATCTGCTAATAATTTCATAGAAATATAAAGATTACCAACTTCTAACCAGGTAAATAAATCTTGAGAGTAGACATTCCCTGTTTCTTTCATATCTAAAAATAAAATGAATGTAAAAACAAAACCTAAAATAGGGCTAAGAGTTCCAATGAGTGAAAACAATCTTTGAGGTATTGCTCTTTGTGTTATATGATAAAAATATAATCCGCCATTTAATAAAGCACCTAATAATGGAGCTAAAATAATCCAAATAATTAAACCAGATTCCATTATTTGATCTCCTTGTCTTTAAGTTCTGTAAACATATCTGTATCTAAAGATTTTTTAGATCTAAAGAGTAAAATAATAACAGATAAGAATATTGCAGCTTCAGCAGCAGCAATTGCTATAACCATAATTGTTATAATTTGTCCATCTAAATTCATATGGTATCGTGCAAAAGTAACTAAAAATAAATTGATTCCATTTAACATTAACTCAATTGACATATATATTACAAAAACATTTCTTCTTGAAACAACACCTATGGCACCTATAGTGAATAAAGTCATTGAAACAAAAGCATAAGATGTTAAAGAAATCATTATTCAGCCCTTCTTGATTTTTTCTTTTTAGCTAAAACTACGGCACCAATTAAAGCAACCAAAAGCAAAATAGAAATAAGTTCAAAAGACAAAAGCCAATCGGTATATAAATGCATTCCTACATCTTTAATCCCACCAAACCCTTCTGGTACTATTGATAAATCAGCATTTGGAAGGTTTGAAACAGCTTTTATAATTACTAAATTAAAAGGAATCATCACAACAGCTGCCATTATCATATATTTATGTTTATTAGGTTCTTTTGGCATGTCTTCTTCATTAATATTTAAAAACATTAATAAAAAGATTACCAGAGTCATAATTGCACCTGCGTAAACGATAAGCTGAACCATGAAAAGGAAAGTTGCGCTTAAGAGTGCAAATAAACCTGCAATACTTAAAACACAAATTAATAATCCAAGCGCACTGTACATAGGATTATGGTTTAATAACATTGCAAGTGCTCCACCAATTGCGAAAAAACTCAATGCTAAAAATACAATATCAATCATTAGGGAAATCCTTTCCTCTTTCGTTGTTCATTAAATATTCTTTGTCAACTAAAAAATCTGATCTTTTGCTTGCAACAAAAGAAAATATTCCAGTATCCATTCTAATTGCATCACATGGACAGGCTTCTACACAGTATCCACAATAAACACATTCTAATAAATCAATTGAAAAAGCAGTGGGTCTTTTTTCTGCTTTATCATCAAATCTTTCTTCTGCTTCTATAAAAATACATTCAGCAGGGCAGGCAGTTGCACACATATAACATGCAACACATTTTTCACTTCCATCATCCCATTTTGTTAAACGGTGAACCCCTCTGTAATTTTCTGTAATATCAGATGGTTGAACCTCTGGATATGCCATTGAGATAATTTTACTGGTATCTTTAAGATTTTTGGAGAAGTGTTTAAAGGTTGTTTTCATTCCGCCAAAGATTGCTGGTAGATACAATTTATCTTTAAGACTACTACCATGTCTTTTTACTACTTTTATTCCCATTTTACTGTCCTACTACTATTACGGTTGCTGTTATTATTATGTTTAATAAAGATAAAGGTAATAATATTTTCCAACCAAGCATTTGCAATTGATCATATCTAATTCTCAATAGCGTCCATCGTACCCACATAAATACAAGTACCATCATAAAGAACTTAGCTAAAAATGTACTTACTTGTATAATTGTGACTGCTATACTTGTTCCATTAGCACTTAAACCTGTAAATGCCAAATACGCTAATAAAACGAAAAGAGAGAAAGCCATTCCTAAAAATATTTTTACTAAAATAGCTGTTTCTCTAAATCTGATATCATTTTTATCTGGCCATACATTATTCTTTTTAATCCAGCCTGTAAATATTACAAGTGAAAGAGGAACCACAACCATCAATACCATTAGAATAATAGAAATATGCTCTTTTAATGCTTCTGTATTTAAATAAGGAACTTGATATCCACCGAAAAATATAGTAACAATAATAGCAGCTCCACCACTCATAGCAGCAAATTCAGAAACTTGAAATAAACCAAAACGCATAGCTGAATATTCAGTATGATAACCAGCCACAATTTCTGATTCACCTTCTGCTAAATCAAAGGGTGCTCTATTGGTTTCTGCAAATACAGTTACAATAAATATAATACAAGCTAAAGGTTGCATAAATATACCCCAGGCTGGAATAAATCCAAATAATAAATCCCCTTGTGCTACAACCATATCATTTAAATGAATAGAACCATACGTTAAAAGCATAGAAATAAGAGAAAGTCCCATAGCTGCTTCATAAGATATAACTTGAGCAGACGCTCTTATTGAACCTAAAAGTCCAAATTTACTTTGAGAAGCATATCCACCTAATATAATCCCATAAACACTTAATCCAGCAAATGCAATAAACCACATAATTCCAATATTCATTGGCAATGCTTGCATTTGATGTGAAATACCATCAAGTACAATATTATCTGCAAAAGGAATAACCCCAAAAGTTAAAAAATAACAAATAAATACAATTCCAGGTGCTAGGGTGAATAAAAATTTGTATTTAATAAAAGAGGGTGTAAAATCTTCTTTAAAAACAAGTTTTAACATATCTGCAATACTTTGAATAACACCACCTAATCTGAAACCACCAATGTGACATCTATTTGGTCCTAATCTGTCTTGAATTAAACCAGCAACTCTTCTTTCCCACCATACAAAAACAGGAGTAAGTCCCACTGCTAAAACAACAGCCAATAGTATATTTACAACAATAACAATTATTGATGCCGTACTCATATATTTCCTTTTTCTAACATAGATTGAATATTTTCTATTAAAGTAGAAGCATTCATTAAATATTTATCTTTATTCATCCCAGATATAACTTTTTGTTTGATTCCATCTTTATTAATATAGGTTCCATTTTTCTCATAAAATGATGCCATTGGAATAACAACACTTGAATGTTCAACCGTTGTACAAGTATTAGCAAAACAAGATATAATTTTCTTTTGGTCTAGTTCTTTTAAGTTTTCATCAAAATAATTGTTCTCTAAAATCACAACTAGTTTTGAACTTTTAAGATGAGCTTTAAAATCTTCTTGCGATTGAGAAATACCTAATTCAAAAAAGGCTGCTCTGTTGGCTGCTTTATCATTGTCTTTTAAATAATCATCTCCAAAACTTTCATCTATATATGTTGGGGAATATCCAGAAATATTAGCGCCTATACTTTTAGCAAAAGCTTGAGTATTACTTAATTCTTCTAAACTTAAATTAGGTCCTACTAAAATTAATGAATTTTTATTAGTAGAAAGTTCTTTATATAAAACAGCTAAAGCAGTATTCTCTTCTACTTCTTTTTTATTAATTAATGCTACTTCTACTCTATTGTCTTGATTTTTTTTATACGATAATCTTCCCTCGTCACACATAAAATAACCATTTACAGCATCATTATGTCTGGGTCTAAATCTAAAAATAATATCATCTTTGTATTTTTCTTTTCTATGGTCTACATCTATATTACAGCCCTTAGAACAACCATTACAAATAGCTTTAAAAGATTCTAAAAACCATACTCTTTGTTGAAATCTAAAATCTTTAGAAGTTAGTGCTCCAACTGGGCATAAGTCTACTACATTCATTGCATAAGGATTATGCAATTTCATTCCAGGGAAAGTTGCGATTACAGAATGATCTGCCCTTGCTACTACGCCTAATTCATTTGTTCCTGTTACATCAGAACAAAATCGTACACATCTTGTACAAAGGACACATCTTTCTTGGTCTAACATAACATTAGCACCTAAGTCTTCTCTTTTTCTAGCATGATTCTTTTTATTTAATTCCATTCTTGAGCTGTAAAAACCAGATTCCATATAAAAATCTTGTAATTTACATTCCCCTGCTTGATCACAGGTTGGACAGTCAATGGGATGATTTAATAATTGAAGTTCAAGTATGTCTTTTCTTACTTGCATGATGTTTTCGCTAACAGTTGATACTTCCATACCAGCGCTAACAAAAGTATCACAGGAAATCTGAGGTCGTTTCTGACCTTTGATTTCCACCATACACATTCGGCAATTACCATCTTTACCAAGGGATTTGTGATAACAAAAATGAGGAATATGAATATTTTCATCTAATAATTTATCAATTAGTAAACTACCAACTTCTGCTTCCATTTCCTTATCATTAATTATTATTTTTACCATTTCACTCATATCAGTTATCTTCCTTGTTTGCTTTTTTATTTACCAGTATATAATTGTCTAGGACGTGCTATTTTTGTTGTTGGATCTTGTTTTAATTCTGACCACTGAGTAATCCAACCAACTGTTCTTCCAATAACAAAAATAGGAGTAAACATTTCAGGTGGAATTCTAAGTGCTGTTAAAATAACACCAGAATAAAAATCAATATTTGGATATAAACCACGTTTAATAAAATATTCATCTTTTAAAGCAGCTTCTTCAACAGCAGCAGCAATATCTAATAGTTTAGAGTCAAGATTTAATTCTTCTCTTAATTGATCTTGTAAACCTTTTAAACTTTCAGCTCTTGGATCTCTGTTTTTGTAAACTCTGTGACCAAATCCCATAAGTCTAAAGGGATCATTTCTGTCTTTTGCTTTTGCTATATAAGTATCTACATTTTTAACATCACCAATTAGTCTTAATTGATCCATTACTTTTTCATTAGCTCCACCATGTGCAGCTCCCCATAATGCAGCAATTCCAGAAGCAATAGCAACATAAGGATGGGCTTCTGTTGAAGCTACATTTCTTACAGTTGTAGTTGAAGCATTTTGTTCATGATCAGCATGTAAAGTAAAAATTGCATCAAGGGCATCTACTTCTACTTGTTTGATTTCATCTGTTAACCCGTTTCCTAGGTTTTTCATTTTTCCACCAGGATAAGCTCTCATCATATATAAGAAGTTTTCAGTAAAATATCTGTCAACATCAGGATAAATAGGAGGAACTCCAATAGAATTTCTGTATGCCATAGCAGCAATTGTTGGCATTTTTGCAACAATTCTTCTTCTCATTTCTCTGAATTCTTCTTCCCCTTGAGGATTTAAATGTTCTTTATAAAATGTTGCTAGTGCCATAGTTGCAGCACCAAGTGTAGCCATTGGATGTGCGTGATCTGGAAAAGCATCAAATATTCTTATTAGTCCTTCATGTAAAAAAGACCGATGTCTGATTTCTAAATCAAAGTTTTTTGATTCTTCTTCATTTGGTAGTTTTCCCGTCATTAATAAATAACATACATCTAAGTAAGATTTTTTACCAGCTAAGTCTGCAATAACATAACCTCTGTATCTTAACTCAGATTTTTCCCCATCAATAAAAGTAATTTTTGATTCACAAGCAGCAGTAGATGTATAACCAGGATCATAAGTAAACATTCCTGAATCTTTGTAGAATGTTCTAATATCAACTACAGAAGGTCCTCTTGTTCCATGTAGTATACTGTATTCATAACTTTTACCACTTCTATTATCTGTTAATGTAAACGTATCTTTAGCCATTTATTCTCCTATTAATTTGTTTTAAATTCTGCTAGAAATTCACTTCTAAATTTAATAACAATACTCTTAATGATATCTTTAACTGCTGGTGCAAAAACACAAATAGTTTTACCATTCATCGTATCACATACTTCTAAAAGTGTATCTAGGTCTTGTTCTTTGCCATTTCCTTCTAAAATTTCAGCCAAAATTTTATCAATCCAAGATGTACCCTCTCTACATGGTGTACATTGTCCACACGATTCATGATGATAAAATTCAATTAAATTTTTTGCTACATCAACCATGTTTTGAGAATCATCTATTACAATCATTCCCCCAGTTCCCAATGTGGATCCAATATCCCACATTGATTCATAGTCCAATACTGCATTATTAACTTCATCAGCTGTTAAGATGGGACAGGATGAGCCTCCAGGGATTAAAGCTTTTAACTTCTTCCCGTCTTGCATTCCTCCACCTATGTCATTGATGAAATCTATCATTTTATTTCCAAAAGCAAGTTCATATACACCTGGATTTTTAACTGCGCCACTCATTGCGAATAACATAGTACCGGGAGATTTAGATGTTCCATGAGCTGTATATGCTTCATAACCATTTTTTACAATAAAAGGTACTGTTGCAATGGTTTCTACATTATTAACAGTTGCTGGGTTTCCAAAATACCATTCACATTCTTTTTGTTTTGGTTTTAATCTGGGATGGCCTCTTTTGCCTTCCAGCGATTCTATAAGTGCAGACTTTTCTCCACAAATATAAGCACCTGCTCCTCTTTGAATAGTAATATCAAGTTTGAAATCATGTCCCATGATTTTTTCACCAATAATACCTGCTTCATAAGCTTCATCGATGGCTTTATTTAATCGCTTAATAAACCATTCATACTCACCTCTAATATAAATATAAGCAGCATGGGCATTAATCGCATAACAAGAATATATAATTCCTTCAATTAATAAATGTGGATCGTACTCGAAAATTTGTCTGTCTTTAAAAGTACCTGGTTCTGATTCATCTCCATTTACTATTAAATATGCAGGTCTTGGATCATTTTTAGGCATCATTTGCCACTTAGGTCCACAAGCAGCTCCTCCGCCACCTTTTCCTCTAAGTCCTGATTTTACAACTTCTTGCGTAACTTCATCTGGACTCATTTTAAACATAGCATCAATTGCATCATAAGTGCCGCATTCAAGTGCTACTTTTAAAGTATGTGAATCTGCTATATCGAAGTTTTTGCTTACTACTTTAACTAACATTATTTACACTCCTTTAAAAGTTTTTCCAAAGATTGAATACTTTGATTTTCATGGTAAGCTCCATTTAAAGAAAACATAGGAGCTCCACCACAGGCACCAAGACATTCAACTTCAGATAAGTGAAACTTTCCATCTTTGCTTGTTTGACCTGGATCAATACCAATAGTATTTTTGATAAACTTTTTTAAATCTCTTGAACCCATCATCATACAAGAAAGTGTTTTACACAATTCTATATGATAGGTACCAATAGGTTTCAAATTGAACATAGTATAAAAAGATACAAAACTGTGTACTTCAATGGGTGCTTTTTTAAGTTTATTAGCTATAAAAATCATAGCTTCAGGACTTACCCATCCCAATTGGTCTTGAACCAACCAAACAGCAGGTAACATCATAGAATCTGAATTTGGATATTTTTTAAGTTCAATTTGGAACTTTTCTTCATTTTCTTTTGTATAAGTAAAAGTATTCATTATCTGTCAAACTCCCCTGCAATAAAATTCATTGAAGCCATTGTAATAACAGCATCTGCTAACATACCTTTTTCAGCAATTCGTGGAAATGCCGCAAGTGAGTAAAAACATGGTGGTCTACACTTAACTTTATAAGGTGTTCCACTTCCATCAGAGGTAATATGAAAACCAAGTTCTCCATTTCCTGCTTCAGTAGATGAATAATATTCACCTTGAGGTACTTTAATTCCTTCAAAAGTAACTTTAAATTGATTCATTAAACCTTCAATATTTGTATAAACATCTTTTTTTGCAGGTAAAACGATACCTTGATGATCAACATTAATAGGGCCACCTGGCATATTTTTCATAGCTTGTCTGATAATTCTTATACTTTGTATCATTTCTTCGAAACGACACATAACTCTATCGTATACATCGCCATGAGAACCCACAACTACATCAAAATCAAAGTTGTCATAACCGTAATAAGGTTTGTCTTTTCTTAAATCAAATGCTATTCCAGCTGCTCTTAAATTAGGACCAGTTATTCCTGCATTTATTGCAAAATCTGCTTTTATAATTCCTACATCTTGTGTTCTGTCTAAGAATATTTTATTGTGTGCAATTAAAGATAAAGCTTTATCAATTGCTTCTTCTGTATTTACTAAAATTGCTTCTAAGTCTTCTTCAAAACCTTGGTATAAATCATGCTCTAAACCACCAATTCTTGTATATGAATTGGTAAGTCTAGCACCTGTTAATTTAGAAAATAAATCATAAGCTAGATCTCTTGGTCCAAATAAATACCAAAAGTTTGTTAATCCACCTAAATCTACCATATTTGCAGCATTACAAACAAGGTGGTCAATGATTCTTGATAATTCACCCGTAACTATTCTGATCATTTTTGCACGTGGAGTAATTTCAATTTGTAACATATCTTCAACTGCTTTTGAGTATCCAATATTATTTAAAATTGCACTACAATAGTTTAATCTGTCAGTATATGGAATGATTTGGTTATAGGTATGATTTTCGCAAGATTTTTCGAAACCTCTGTGTAAATAACCAATTTCAGTTACACAAGCAAGAATACTTTCCCCTTCCATAGCAACAAAGTTTCTTATTGTTCCATGGGTTGCTGGATGCGCTGGCCCTACATTTAATAACATGATTTCTTCCATATCTTCAGGGGTAACACCATAAGATTTTAATAAAGGAGTCATTTCATCCATTAAATCATGGGTTTCTGTACAGATTTGTCCTTTAGTTATTGGATAATCTTTTCGTAAAGGATGGCCTACAAATTGGTGATGATTAAGAACTCTTTTTAGATTTTTATGACCTCTAAATTTGATTCCATATTGATCATAAACTTCTCTCTCAGCCCAATCTGCTGCATAATATAAATCTGTAATAGAATCAACAATTAAATTATGGTCATCTACATATGATTTTACAACTACTTCTTTTTTAAATGTTCTGTCTCTTAATATATAAACCAAAGCAAAACGTGAAGGTGTAACATCAGGAAATTTTAAATAATCAATTGCAGTGATGTCTAATAATAAATTAAAATCTTCTTTGTTTTTTAAATTTTCTATAGTTGATTTGATTTTATCACTCGAAACTATAATCTCTCTGTTATGCATCCAAGAGTCCTTTGAAAGTACTAACTCGCTCAACAATTCCAGAATCAGCTTTACATCGTTCTTGAATTCTCATAATAGCATCTAAAACGGCTTCAGGTCTTGGCGGACAACCTGAGACATATTCATCTACAGGTATAATTTCATCAATTCCTTGAAGGGTTGTATAATTATCATAAAAACCACCAGAACAGGCACAGGCTCCCATAGAAATAACCCATTTAGGTTCACACATTTGATCATATATTTTTTTAAGAATAGGTGCTTGTTTATAAGAAATGGTTCCTGCAACAATCATTAAATCTGCTTGTCTTGGTGAAAACCTTACTACTTCAGCCCCAAATCTAGATAAATCATATCTTGATGCAGCAAGTGACATAAACTCAATTCCACAACATGCCGTACCAAATACCATTGGCCATAAAGAATATGACCTCGCCCAGTTTACTGCTTGATCTAATCTCGTTGTAACAACGGTATCACCAAGTGCTGCTTCTGCTCCTAATCCCATGATAGTGCCTTTTTCTTATAGATATAAATTAATCCTGCATACAATAGTCCCATAAACATAAACATCTCAAATAAACCAAGGTATCCAAGTTCTTTTATATTTACAGCCCAAGGAAACATAAAAATAATTTCCACATCAAATAAAACAAATAAGATTGCTACGAGGTAAAATTTGATTGAAAATCGTAAGTTAGTTCCGCCAACAGGGTTTGATACACCTGATTCATATACTGTGTTTTTAGCAGGGTCTTCTTTGTTTTGTGGCCCTAGTTTTCTAGTTGAAAAAAATACTCCAACTAAAATAATACCAATTAAAACAAAGACAATAGATGCTAATACTAATTCATTTGACATATGCATTATCCATTAATAAATTTATTTATCCAAGTGTACTATAAGTTTATGCCATTTTTCTTTTATGGATAATAGAATTGTTAACTATATGAATTATTGTGAATTTTTGTAATATTCACCATCCCAGGGGATAGTGAATTAGTGTAGATTCGTAACAATCTTTTGAAGGGCAATTTTAAGTTTGGCTTTTGGAAGGGCAATATTTATTCTAAAATAACCTTTTGCTTCTTTCCCAAAGGTAGTTCCGTCATTTAGGGCAACCTTCGCATCTCCAAGTAGTCTGTGTTTTATTTGAGAATGAGTATTATTAAGTTTTCTAAAATTCAACCAAAGCAAATAAGTAGCTTCTGGTTTAACAAATTCTATTTTAGAATTGTTACTTTTTAGAAAGTCATAAGTGAAATCAATATTGGATTGTAAGTAGTTTTTTAACTCTTCTAACCAAATATGACCTTTTGTATATGCTGCTTCATGAGCAACAAATCCAAATAAATTAATAGCATTTACTTCTCTTTTTGTAACCACTTCATCAAAGCTTTTTTTCATTTCTACATTTTTACAAATAGCATAACCACAATTTAAACCTGCAATATTAAATGTTTTTCCAGCAGAGTTAAGTGTTAAAGTAATATCTGCAATTTCTTCTGAAATTGAAGCCAAAGAAGTGAACTTTTCAAAAACCAAATCTGCATGTATTTCATCAGAAATAATTTTTATATTGTGTTTAATACAAATTTTTGCCAATGCACTTAGTTCTTCTTTTTTCCAAACTCTTCCTACTGGGTTATGAGGGGAACATAAAACAAGAATTTTTGTTTTAGCTGTAATTTTATTTTCAAAGTCTTCTAAATCCATAGTATAGTAACCATCATTTTCTTTTAATGGATTGCATACTAATACTCTGTTATTAGATTTAACATGATTAAAAAAAGGATAATAAGCAGGGGTTTGCACAATTATTTCATCCCCTTCTTTTGAAAATGCTTCAATTGCAGCACTGTATGCAGGAACTACTCCATTAACAAAAGTAAGGTATTCTTCTTTTATTGTGTAATTATGTCTGTCTTTCATCCATGCAACAACTGCATCTTTAAGTGTTTGAGTGGGTCTGGTATATCCAAATATACCATGCTGTATTTTTTCACTCATTGCTTGAGTTATAAAATCAGGCGTTCTTAAATCCATATCTGCAACCCATAAAGGCTGTAAATCTTTATAATCACCAAAATAAGCGCTCATAACATCATGTTTTAAACAAGAAGTATTTTTTCTATCTATTTCTTCATCAAAATTATACATATTTCATTCTTCCTATGTAGAGATTTACTTAATAGAATTATAGCAAATAAAATAAAAAATAAGATAGAATAACAAATATTTTAAAAAGAGGGAAACCATGAAAGAAGCAATTGCACTGCTAAAAGAACATGACTTACTACGAATTATTGATGATGAACTTGATATTTACTTAGAAATTCCACATATTGCGTATATAGAAGTTAAAACTAAAGATTCAAAAGCATTATTATTTACGAATGTAATAGATAAAAAAAACAATAAAAAATTTGATGAACCCGTACTTATGAATGTATTTTGTAACGAAAAAGCAGTTGAATTATTTATAGGGGATGGAGATAAAATAGGTGCGGAGATAGAGTCTTTACTTAAAATGAAACCGCCTAAAACCTTGGGTGATAAATTTGCTTTATTTGGCAAACTATTTTCATTAAAAAATACCATTCCCAAAGTTTCAAAAGCAAAAGCTGCTTGTCAAGAAATTGTACTCTTAGGAAAAGATGCCAAATTAAGTGATTTACCAGTGCTTACTACTTGGGAACAAGATGGGGGTCCTTTTATTACTATGGGGCAAGTTTATACTACTTCTTTAAATGGAGAAATGAAAAATTTAGGAATGTACAGACTACAAGTATATGATGATCATACACTAGGAATGCATTGGCAAATACATAAAGATTCAAATCACTTTTTTCATGAATATAAAGAAGCTGGTAAAAAAATGCCTGTATCTATTGGAATTGGAGGCGATCCTATGTATATTTGGTGTGGACAAGCACCTTTACCTATTGGAGTTTTTGAATTAATGCTTTATGGTTTTATTAAAAATAAAAATGCAAAATTGGTTAAAAGTATTACGAATGATATAGCTATTCCTGTTGATAATGATTATGTTATTGAAGGTTTTGTAGATCCTTCAAAAATGAAAATAGAAGGTCCTTTTGGAGATCATACGGGATATTATACCCTTGAAGAAGAATACCCTTTTATGGAAGTAAGCGCCATTACAAAAAAGAAAGATGCAGTATTTTTAGCAACAGTTGTAGGAAAACCACCTTTAGAAGATAAATATATGGGGCATGCAACTGAGAGAATATTTTTACCTTTATTACAAACTACTTGCCCTGATTTAATTGATTATTACATGCCTGAAAATGGTGTTTATCATAATTTAATTATTGCTAAAATTAAAACACTTTATCCCGGCCACGCGCAACAAATGATGCATGCTTTTTGGGGTGTTGGACAAATGTCTTTTGTAAAACATGCCATTTTTGTTAATCATGATGCACCTGCTCTTACTTCTCATGAAGATTTAACGCGTTATATATTAAATAGAATTGATATAGAAGAAATATTAATAACAAGAGGTGTGGTTGATGCTTTGGATCATTCAAGCCCAAGATTTGCTCTTGGAGGAAAATTAGGACTTGATTGTACGGGAAAAGAAGTTAAAGAATTAGGTATTAAGATACTAAGTGATGAAGAACTTTTAAAAAAACTGCAAACTATGAGTTCTGAAATAAAAGAATTAAAACAATATTTCTTAGATACTAAAAATCCAATTACTATTATAACTGTAGATAAACAGCGTTCACAAAAAGAATTATTTGAAGATATCAAAAAAATATCTGCTCATGTTAAAATACTTATTATTATTGATGAAAAGAACCAAAACGATTTAAACAATGAATATATGTTGTTATGGAGAGTTGTTAATAATATTGATTCAAACAGAGATATTTTCTTTCATGAAAATACTATTTGCATTGATGCTACTAATAAAAATACAATGGATAATTTTAAAAGAAGATGGCCAGATGATGTTGATTGCACGCAAGAAGTGTTGGATTCTTTACAAAAACGTGGCATTATAGATATTGATGATGCTTTTAAGAAAAAATGGCACTTGTAAGAGAGATCTCTTACAAGTCCTAGGGTTTAATTAAAATAAGATTTTCTTTTTTTATATCTAAATACAATTCCGATTCTTTAGTGTAACCATTTAAGTCTTCTACATTAATGATTATTACGTAGTTATTATATTTTGTGAACTCCAAAGACAGTTCATAATAATCCCCACAATAAGAAATATCAAGTAAACGAAGTTTATGCTCATTTTTTTTCTTGGTAAGGAAGGTTTTATTAACTCTTATAATAAGATCATCATTGTTTTTATTTTTTAAATCAAAATCTTTTAGAATTTCTTTTGGTAATTCATTAATATCTCCTAAAAAGTTTGCAACATATTTATTCACAGGATTAGAAAACAACTCTTTAGGTGTTCCAAATTGAACAATGGTTTTGTTTTGAATAATAGCAATTTTATCTGAAATACTCAAAGCTTCTTTTTTATCATGGGTTACTAAAATAGCAGAAAATCCAAATTCTTTAATAATACCTTTTAACCAAATTTTTGTTTTATTTCGTAAAATTGAATCAAGATTTGAAAAAGGCTCATCCAGTAAAAGAACTTTTGGTTTATAAGCAATTACTCTGGCAATTGAAACTCTTTGCTGCTGTCCACCTGATAATTCATGTATTTGTTTGTATTTATGTTCTTCTAAATCAAAGAGTTCTAAGAGTTTATCTGCTTGTATTTCTTTTTCTTTTTTACTTAGGTCTTTTAGTGCAAATGTTATGTTTTGAAGTACATTTAAATGAGGAAAGAGGGCATAATCTTGAAAAATATAACCAATATCTTGCGTTGCACATGAATTTTGGTTTTTCTTTAAATAACACGTATGTAAATAAATATCCCCTTTATACTTATCTTCAAGAGAAGAAATTGAACGTAATATTGTACTTTTTCCTGAACCACTGGCTCCTAAAATAGTAACAATTTCTCCATCTTTTACATCAAAAGATACATTTTCTAAAATTTGTGTATTACCAAAAGCTATTGAGAAGTCTTTAAGACAAATTCCAAGCATATTAATCCTTTATCATTTTTTTAGCCAGTAACAAAACAGAAACAATTCCCAAAATAACAATAAACATAGCTGGTACTGAAGATTCATATAATTGAGCTTGTCCTACAAGTTCATGAGAATATACAGCTAAGGTATCAAAATTAAAAGGACGTAAAATCATTGTCAAGGGTAATTCTTTTATTATTTCAATAAATACAACTATAAAAGATGCAAGTGCAGAATTTTTTATCAGTGGGAAAATGACGGTTCTTAATTTCCCTGTTTCACTTATGCTCATTGTTTTACATGCATCATCATAAGATTGTGGAATTTTTGAAAATCCAGATTCGTAGTTATTAATAGAAATTGCTAAAAATCTAACACAATACGCAAAGATTATAGAAAGTATACTTCCCGAAATAAAAATATTAAATGCATTATCTATATGTGAGAAAAAACTTAATACTCCAACTGCAACTACTGCTCCTGGAATTGAATAACCCAATTTAACAATTTGTGTTAAATTATCACTGATTTTGTTTTTATGTAAACGTACATTATAAACAAATATAAAACCAAGCATTGTAATTAAAAGTGAACCTCCAAGGCCAAGACTTAAGGTTTGCAGTAAAATACGAATAAAATCTTCATCAATTACATCTTCATAAGACAAAATAAACCAATGAGTCATTTGCGCTAAAGGAAGAATAAATCCCATAAATACAGGTATAAAACAAATAATAAAAGCGAATACGTTTGCTTTCCCTTTTAAAGGTGTTTTACAAATAGGTGCGAAATCTTTTCCTGAGGATCTGTATCTAATATTACGTCTTTGAAAACGTTCTAAAAAGATTAAGGTAAAAACAAATAACATGAGCATAGAAGCTAATTTTGATGCATCTTCAACAGAACCCATTCCATACCAGGTTCTAAATATTCCTGTTACAAAAGTAGGCACTCCATAATAATCAACAACCCCAAAATCAGCCACTGCTTCCATAACAGCTAAAATAGTTCCAGCTACTATTGCTGGGCGTGAAATAGGAATAATTACTTTTACAAAGGTATCAAAGGGACTTAATCCCATTGTTTTAGAAGCATCAATAATAGAGGCAGATTCAGCTATTAAATAGGTTTTTGATATTAAATAAACATAAGGATATAAAACCAAAGACATTACAAGTATTGCACCTTCAATTGACATAATATCCATATAATAAACTTGGGTAATATTTTCTTTTCCTAATAAATCAAGAATAAACATAGTAACTGAACCTGTAATATCAAACATTCCTGCGTAAACATAAGAGATAATATAAGTAGGAATAGCAAAAGGTAAAATTAATGCATAATGATAGAATTTTGAGAAAGTAAAACTATACATTGTTGTTATATAAGCCGTAGTAAAACCTATAATTGATGTTAAAAATGCGACACCAAACATAATATACAATGAATTAAAAACATACTCACTCAAAACTGTATCTTTAAGATGTTGCCAGTTTTCAGTATTAGGGCTAAGAATATTTACTAAAATTAGTAAAGCAGGTAAAGCAATAAGTAGGGTTAAAATACCGCTACTTATTGTTAGTTTTTTAAAATATTTCAATTATTAAAATCCGTTAAATTTATTTCCATCCAGCTTGATCGAATATTTTAACAGCTTTTGCATTGTTTTGACCTAAAGAGTTAATAGAAATATTATCTTCTTTAAATGTTCCCCAAGATGTTACTAAAGGAGATGATTCTATACCTGCTAATACAGGATATTCATAATTTCCTTGAGCAAATAATTTTTGAGCATCAGCAGAAGCTAAAAATTCAATAAACTTAATTGCATTTGCTTTATTAGGTGCATATTTTGCAACTCCAGCACCAGATACATTAATATGTGTTCCACCTTTTTCAAATTTTGGGAAAAAGATTTTCATTTTTGCAACAGCTTCTCTTTGAGATTTGTCTTTGTTATTAACCATTTTACCAATGTAATAAGTATTTGCAATCGCAATTTTACCAATTCCATTAGCTACTGCTTTAACTTGTGCTCTGTCATTACCTTTTGGAGTTCTCGCCATATTTGCAACTACACCTTTAGCCCAAGATAATGCATACGCTTCACCATGATGTTCAATCATTGCAGCTAATAAAGATTGGTTATAAATGTTATTAGAAGATCTTACAACAATTTGACCTTTGAATTTAGGGTTAGCTAAATCTTCATAAGTAGATAATTCTTGATCCGTACCTGAACCAATTTTATAAACAGCTACTCTTGATCTTTTAGTTAATGCAAACCACTTATTATCAACATCTCTGTAATTAGCAGGAATGTTTTTTGTTAAATAATCAGATTCAATAGACTGTAATAAATCTTGTGATTTTGCTTGAAATAATCTTCCTGCATCTACAGTAATTAAGATATCTGCTGGTGAATTTTCACCTTCAGAAGCAATTCTTTTAATTAATGCTGAAGCTTTTGCTTTAACAACATTTACTTTAATTCCTGTTTTTTCTTCAAACATTTTGAAAAGAGTTTTATCTGTGTCGTAATGTCTGTGAGAGTAAACATTTACCTCGTTAGCAGCAAATACTGAGCTGGCTAATACTAATGAACTTAATACAAGTTTTTTAAACATGGGTTTCCTTTTTTTTTATATAAGGGAATGATAAAGAAAGTTACCTTTAAATAATCTTAATAGTAGTAATGGTTATCATTATGTTTGCAAATTTGTTACTTCTTTGCATAAAAAAACAAAAAATTCCTATTTAACTTTATCTTGATATAATGCGAATAATTAATATAATAAATTTTACTTAGACAAAGATGAGGGAAATACTGATGATTCTTATGATTGATAATTATGATTCATTTACATATAACATTGTTCAATATTGTAAAGAACTTGGGGCGGATTTAAAAATTATACGTAACGATGAACTAAACATAAAAGAAATTGAAGCCTTAAACCCAGAAAAAATCATAATATCTCCTGGCCCTTCTACACCCGATGATGCAGGAATTTGTTTAGAAGTTATTGAGTATTTTTGCGATAAACTACCTATCTTTGGTATTTGTTTGGGGCATCAAAGTATTGCTCAGGTATTTGGTGCAAAAATAATTCGCGCTAAAAATATGATGCATGGAAAAACTTCTAAAATTAAAGTATTAAAAGAGACGGCAATCTTTAAAGGTTTACCTGCAACATTTATACAAACAAGATATCACTCTTTAAGTGTAGAAAATGTGGATCTTCCTTCTATTATAATTCCAACATCAGTATCACTTGATGATAATGAAATGATGAGTTTAGAAATTGAAGGTAAACAAATTTATGGGGTGCAATTTCATCCTGAATCAATCATGAGTGAATATGGTTATGAGATGATTGATAATTTTTTGAAGTTGTAAATTAATGCAAGCAAATATAAGTGACAAAAATTATAAATACTTATTTTATATCTTATTTTGTTTTAGCATATTTGCTTTAATTTATGTAGCGAGTACTTTAAGTATTTCTTATAAAGAAGCCTTAAATGTCTTGGATAACAAATCTTTATTAACTTTTATTACTTTTCCTTTATTGCATTATTTTCCTGGAAACGATATTGCATTAAGACTTCCTTTTATATTATTTTATGCAATGAGTACTTGTTTAATGTATGTACTAACAAAAGATTATTTTAAATATGAAAGTGATCGTTTTATAAATATTGTACTTTTTATGATGTTGCCTGGAATGGTATCTGCTGCAATATTAGTAAATACTGCAATAATTGTTTTATTTTTTACCCTGTTATATTTATACTATTATAAAGTTTTTGGAAAACACAATTATTATATTTTATTTTTTTGTTTATTAATCGATAACTCTTTTGCAATTTTATACTTGGCTTTATTCTTTTATGCTTTTGAAAAAAAATACAATAAACTTTTTTATATCTCTTTAATTTTATTTGGTGCGTCTATGAGTATATATGGTTTTGATACAGGTGGAAAACCAAGAGGGCACTTATTAGATACTTTTGCTATTTATGCGTCGGTTTTTTCACCCTTGATGTTTATTTATTTTTTTTATTCACAATACCGTATTGCTGTAAAAGGCTATAGATCTATTTATTGGTATATTTCTTTTGTTGCTTTGGTTTTTTCTTTGTTATTTGCTTTTAGACAAAAGGTGTATATTGAAGATTTTGCTCCTTTTGTAATAATTGCTATGCCTTTAATGGTAAAACTTTTTTTTCACACCTTTAGGGTTAGGCTTCCCGCTTTCAGGCGCTTTCATTATTTTATGGCAATCTTGGTTTTTTTTATTTTGTTGTTAAATTATTCACTTATTTTTTATAATAAACCAATTTATTTATTTTTAGAAAAAAGTAAAAGACATTTTGTCTATAAATACAGTTTTGCACAAGAGCTTTCTGTTTATTTAAAAGAAAAAAATGTTAATTATGTGTATTCAGATGATAAAGAAATTATGAAACGTTTAAATTTTTATCAAATAGATTCTGGGGATAAATATTATTTGACCACGAATGAAGTATATAAAAATGAATACCAATTTAAATTTGAATTTAAATATAAAAACAAAGAGATAGTAACGTATTATATTAAATGAAAAGATGTTTTACGCTTTTAGAGTTACTTTTTGTTTTAGTAATAATGAGTGGTTTTTTAATATTTGCAAAAATAAACTATATAAACAATGATTTACAAACAGTAAGTAAACACTTGGTTTTACATCTTAAAAATCTTCGATACCAAGCGTTAATTGACAATAAATATTCTTATGAAGATAAATGGTATAAAAAACGATGGACACTAAAATTTTTAAATTGTAATAAAAGTATAGGTGGTATTTATTATATTATGTTCAGTGATTTAAATATGAAAGGTCATGCAAATCAAAGCGAGACTTTAAAAGATGCACTTAATTCTAAATACTTATATGCTACTTCCTCATGTAAAGAAAATAAGAACAGATCCAAACATGTATTACTAAGTAAAAACTATAATATTAAAGAAATTAAACTTTCTTGTAATAAAACAAAAAGTTTGGGACAGATTTCTTTTTCTTCGTCTGGAAAGATTTATGCTTCTTTATCCAATCAAAATGAAAACAATGAAATTAAAAAAGATTGTTATTTAGAAATTATTCATCAAAACAATGATTCTTCTACAATTGTTATTCGTAATACTACGGGTTATGTATCCTTATATTCAAAATAAAAGTTTCTCTCTGTATTATTAAATAAAACAAAATTTATCATAACACTACAAAGCCTATAGAAAAGGCTTAAAAAAAGTAAATAATAGAAACTTTCAACATTTAAGCTACATTTATGTTTCATCCCTTGACAAAGAAGCTAAAACCTCCTATAATTCCCGTCCAAATCAAGTGTGACACTTTAAACTGACACGTGAGAGACTGGATGATCTTTAACAACTTAAGGTTTATAAATGTAATTTTTATAAACTGAATATGATACTTCAAATGT